>JBQTJH010000126.1:0-6469 GCA_052387335.1 Panacagrimonas sp.
GTTGGCGCACTGCTGCTGGCATTGGCGCTATACATGCGCAATATGGTCGGCATCATCACGCCTATCGTCACCAGTGGAGTTGCGGCGATCTGGGCCTTTGGTCTGGTGGGGTGGCTCAATATTTCGATCGAGCCGCTGCTGATGGTGGTGCCGCTACTGCTAGTGGCGCGTTCGTTCTCGCACTCGGTGCAGTTCATCGAGCGCTATTACGAGATCTACTCTCACGTGAAGGACCGGCACAAGGCTGCCGAGATCACCATGGGCGTGATGATGGCACCCAGCGTCCTTGGAATTATCACTGACATCATCGGCATCGCAGTGGTGGCTGCGGCACCGATCCCCGCCATGTGGCGCCATGCCGTGTTCTGCGGCATGTGGGCGGTCTGGCTCATCCCGACCGGTGTGGTGCTGATTTCCCTGCTGCTGGCATCGCTGCCCCCGCCGAAGAACGTGGAAAGCCTGATCGGGCACGGCAACACTTCTGGCGTTCATCGCAGGTTCCAGAGTTTGCTCGGCGGCATTGCAAGACTTACGTTCGGCAAGCCGGCGATCTATACCGGCGCGGTGGTCGTGATCGGCGCCGTGCTTGCGAGCTATACCGCGGCGCAGATCAAGATCGGCAATCCGGGGGAAGGCAGCAACCTGCTGTGGGAGGACTCGGACTTCAACGGCGCGGTGCGTGCTATCAACCGTCACTTCCCCGGCGTGAACACGCTGGAGATCGTGCTGGAAGCCAAGGAGCCGCAGAGTGAAGACTGGAATGTGCAACGCGCCGATACCGTGATGACGGCGCTCAAGCTGCAGACCTTGATCGAGCAGTCGCCAGCACCGCCGCGAGCAACCCTGACCTTCGGCGACTACCTGCGCGAATCCAACCGCCTGTTTCAGGGCGGCAATCCCAAGTGGATTCCGCTGGACCCGCGTGATCGCGCGGTCAATGCGGCGGCCATCGGCGTGTTGATGGGATCAAGCCCGAAAAATTATGGACATGTCATCGACGACAGCATGCAGCACAGCACGGTGTCGCTCTGGTACAAGGACAACAAGCAGGAGACCGTGGACATTGCGCTCGCCACAGCGCGCAAGGCCATCGCCGAGGTGGGCGAGGATCACGAACATTTCCGCGTGCGCCTGGGTACCGGGATCATCGCATTACAGGAGGCGGTCAACATCATCGTCGATCGCTTCCACTGGGTCATGGTGGGCTTGCTCAACGTATCCATCTTTCTGCTGTGCAGCTACGCCTACCGCTCGTTCGTCGCTGGAGCGATTCTGCTGGTGCCGGTAAACCTGTCCAATCAGGTGATGATCGCCGCCATGCATCTGCTTGGTGTGGGGCTGGATGTGAACTCACTGATCGTGGCCGCCATCGGCGTCGGTGTAGGCATCGATTACGGCATCTATCTGCTGTCGCGCATCTGTGAGGAGTTCCACGCGCAGAATCAGGATTGGGGCGCTGCGATCACCGAGGCGCTGCGCACCACCGGCAAGGCCATCATGTTCACGGCCACCATCATGACCGTGGGCATCCTGCCCTGGTATTTCATGTCTGGCCTCAAGTTCCTGGCTGACATGGGCTTGCTGCTGGTGGTGATCATGTCGATCAACATGGTCATGGCCCTGCTGGTGCTGCCGCTGCTGGTGTGGTGGGTCAAACCGAAATTCGTCAACCGCCGCGATCTGTTGGTGGGCGAAGGCGTCGACTTGTCGTGGTTCACTGAAACGGCCGAGTCGCACAAGGCGGCTGGTTGATGCCGCAGAAGGATTGGCGGTCCCGACGGATGCTCGCCGGGTTGATCAAGCGCTTGCCTAGGATTGATCCGCGCCGGGTCGCGGTGTCGGCATTTCTGTGTTTCACCATGGGCGTGCTGGCCAATGTGGTCATTGGGCGGCCTGCCGCGCCGAGGGTCGCAGCGATACACAGTGCCACCGAAGACATCGTGCTGGTTGAAGGTCTGGGTTCGCATCAGATGCAGGTCAGCATCGCCAACGACTCGGCACGTAGATGGTTCAACCAAGGTCTGGTTCTGGCCTATGCCTTCAATCACGACGCTGCTGCGCGTTCCTTCATCAAGGCCGCAGAACTCGATGCGCGATGTGCCATGTGCTGGTGGGGTGCAGCGTGGGTGGTGGGCCCACACGTGAATGCGGCCATGGATCTTGCAAGCCAGGATCTGGCCTGGGAGCGCATGCAGCGCGCGCAAGCGCTTGCGCCTGCGGTAACCCGGCGTGAACAGGCCTACATCGCAGCGCTTGCACGCCGTTACTCGGCAGCACCGAACTCGCATCGGCCGGCGTTGGACGCAGCCTATGCCGAGGCCATGAGTACGCTGGTGCAGGACTACCCGGAAGACACCGACGCCCGAACCCTGTACGCGGAGGCCTTGATGAACTTGCATCCCTGGGACTTCTACGATCAAAACTCGCAGCCACGACCGCGCACCGCCGAGATCGTCGCCGAACTGGAACAGGTGCTGGCGCTCGATGCCGATCATCCCGGCGCGAATCACTACTACACCTACATGGTGGCGCCATCGACGACGCCCGAGCGCGGGCTGAATGCAGCCGTGCGGTTGGAGAGACTCGCTCCGGGTGCCGGGCACCTGGTGCACGCGCCGGCGCGAATCTTCATGCGTCTGGGGCTGTATCACGAAGCCTCGCGTGCCAATCAGCGCGCAATCGACGCGGATCTGCGTTTCCTGCAACGCAACCGGCCCGGGTCGGGGCTGTATCTGCAGGGTTATGTGCCGCATCACCATCACGCGCTCTACGCCAGCAGCATGATGCAGGGGCATCGCGCCAATGCCTTGGCCGCTGCGGGCGAGGTTGCGCGGCGTATGGATCTGGATCAGTCCCGCAAGCCTGGGTATGCCGCGCTTCAGCACTACTGGGCGGCGCCGTATTTCGCGCGCGTTCGCTTTGGTCGTTGGGCGCAGGTCCTTGCGGAGCCGCCGCCGCCGGCAGACCTGCCCTACCTCAAGGCGATGTGGCATTACACCCGTGGTATGGCCCTGACGCGCGCGGGTCAACTCGATAACGCCGCGGCCGAGCTGGCCTGGCTGGCCGCCATCGCCGAACATCCAGAGATGGACCGCAGATCGATCTGGGGGCTCAATACGTTCTCATCCGTTCTTGGCGTGGCCGAACGCGTGCTGGCCGGCGAATTGGCCGCGGCAAGCAAGGACAACGACGCCGCGGTGTCGGCGCTGGAGCAGGCCCTGATCGCGCAACAGGCGCTGCGCTATGACGAACCCGATGCCTGGTACTTCCCGGTGCGTCAGTCGCTGGGCGCGGTGTTATTGCAGGCCGGACGCGCCGCTGAAGCGCAGGCAGTGTACGAGGCCGATCTGCGACGCCACCCTGAGAATGGATGGTCGCTATTTGGTTTGGCCTCTGCGCTCAAGGCTCAGCAGCTTCCCGCTGCTGAGGTCGAGGCGCGTTTCGAACGTGTTTGGCAATACGCAGACGTACGGCTGACATCGTCGCGTTTCTGAGCAGGTCCGGCCTCATGCCTCAGCAAGCCGGCCTCGGTGTAGCATCCCGCGCTGTCCCGTCGCAAAAACCATCAAACTGCTCATGGTGATCTTCCCTACTCGCCCGTCTGCGGGCATGTTTTCCAGCGCACGCAGGCACTGACGCATGAATGCCATTCGCCTGTTTCTGTTTGGTTTGGGCGCCCTGACCCTGGTGCTGCTGGGAATGGGGTTGTTCCTGCCGCAGCGCGCGCACATCGAGCGCAGCATCTTGATCGACCGGCCGCCCGCGACGGTATTCACCGTACTCAACGGCTTTCGCAGCCTTGAGCAGTGGTCGCCCTGGGCGGATCTGGACCCGCAGATGAAAACCGAATTCGCCGGCCCGGCCATGGGCGTCGGCGCTCGGTATAGCTGGACCAGCGAACACGCCGCCGTGGGTTCGGGCAGTCAGGAGATCATTGATTCCACGCCCTACACGCGCATCACGGTCAAGCTGCAGTTTTCTGGCATGAGCACGCAGAATCAGGCCAGCTACACGCTGAGTCCGGAGGGGCAGGGCACGCGCGTGGTCTGGGATCACGATGCCGATTTCAGCGGCGATTATTTTTCACGCTACTTCGGCTTGTTGATGGATCGCATGATTGGCGCCGATTACGAGCGGGGTCTGCAGCGACTCAAGACGCATGTGGAATCACTGCCGTCTGCCGACTTCGCCGGAATCGACATTCAGCTGCAACAGCTCGGGGCGCAGACCATTGCCTATGTGTCGGCCAGCTCCAGCACCGAGCCAGAAGTGATCGCCAGAGCCTACGCCGCGGCGTTCGAGCGCATCGGCATTGCCATGTCGCGTGATGCAGTTGCAGCCAGCGGTCCGGTGCTGGTGATCGGGCGTCGCTGGGATGCAGAAGCCAATCGCTACGAGTTCGACGCCGCCGTTCCGGTCCCCGCCGATATCGAGCGCTTCAAAACCGATCAGGGTGTGCGCATCGGCAAGACTTACGCCGGTCTGGCGCTGCGCGCGGTGCATCAGGGTGCGCAGTCCGGACTGGGCCCGCATTTGCAGGCGCTGATGGCCTACAAGCGCGCTGCCGGGTTTGTCGACAACGGCTCGCCCTGGGACGTATATGTGTCAGACCCCGCGATCACGCCGGAGTCCGAGCGCATTACCGAGACGTATGTGCCGGTGAAGTAGTGCCCAAAAAAACGCCGCCCGAAGGCGGCGCGTGAAGCACAGTTCGGCAATCCGTTCTACAAGCCGATCTCGCCGCCGTCGTCGCGGGTGATGACGATGGTGGCCGAGCGCGGACGATTTCCGGCTTCGCCGGTGACCAGCGCGTTGCGGCTGGCGCTGGGCCAAGTGCTGTTGGGATCGTCGATCGCTCCGCCTTCACCGGGGTGCTGCACGTTGACGAACATGGTGCGGCTATCCGGCGTCATGTCGATACCCGTGATTTCGCAGCCCACCGGTCCGACCAGGAATCGGCGCACCTTGTCGGCTGTGGCTGGCGCTCCCACCACGGTCGCCTGACCGCCGATGCTGCGCGTAGCGCCATCACCGACCACGCCGGGCAGCGCGGCCAGCATCTGGTTGTTGCTGCGCCCGGCACCGGGGAACTCGCCATCGTCGGTCTGGATCCACAGCACGCCACGACGGTCAAACCACAGGCCGTCCGGGCTGGAGTGATCGTTCTCGTCAGTCAGGCCGGAGATGTTGACCAGCGCCGGATCCGCGTCGGCACGTCCGCCGAACAGATAGATGTCCCAGCTGAACGCGGTCGCCGCGACGCTGTCGCCGTCTTCGCGCCAACGAATGGTGTGACCGTTCGGGTTGCCGTTGGTGGCGCCGGTGCCGCTGCGTGCATAGTTGCGCGGGTTGGCAGCGTCGGTGCCGTTGCTGGCGCTGCTGCCGGTGCGTGCGGTGTTATTGGTCAGAGTCATATAGACCTCCCCGTTGACCGGGTTGACCGCGCCCCATTCGGGACGGTCCATGCGCGTGGCTCCCACCGCATCGGCGGCGAGGCGCGTGGCAACGCAGATGTCGCCTTGGCTGGCGAAGGGGAACACCGGGTTGCTGGCATTCAGACCATTAAGGCCAAAGCCCAACTCGATCCACTCACCCGAGCCATCCGCGTTGAACTTGGCGGCGTAGAGCTTGCCGTTGTCCAGATACTTGTCACCGGCGGTCAGACCGGCAACGGCATCTGCCGGGTCCCACAGCGCGGTGGAGACGTACTTGTAGATGTACTCGAAGCGCGAGTCGCAGCCCATGTAGAACGCGATCGGCTGACCTGCGCGGACCGGGCCCACCCAAGCGCCTTCATGCACGAAGCGGCCCAGGGCGCTGCGCTTCTGCGGTGTGGATGTCGGGTTGTAGGGATCGATCTCGACGATATAGCCGAAGGTGTTTGGTTCATTGCGGTAGTCGGCTGCGGCCGACGCGCCCTTCACCGTGATATCGAAGCGGGTGTAGTCATCCCCAGGCGCCGTATCCCACTTGCGGTAGGAGAAACCGCGAGTATCCGGGCCCATGCCATAGCGGGCGAACAATGCGTTGTCGGCCGCGGAGCGCTGCGCAGCGTCGCTATCGCGCCGGAAATAGCTGAACCAATTTTCTTCGCAGGTCAGATACGTGCCCCAGGGTGTGTAACCGTTGCCGCAGTTATTGAGTGTGCCGCGCGTACGCGTGCCGCCTGCGGAGTAGGCGGTATTGAGACGGGCATTGCCGCGTGCCGGTCCGGTGATGTTCATATTGGTGAAGGCGGTGATGCGGCGATTGAACGAGGAGTTCTGCACATACGCCCAGCCGCTCGCGCCATCGCGGACCTCGATCACCGATACGCCGTGCGCGTTCATCTCCTTGACGACCTCCGGCGGCAGACGATTGCCATTGGCGTCTTCGTTGCGCTGGCCGTTGGCGTGGATGTATTCGTCCAGCACCTGCTCATGGTTGACGCACAGCAGACCGCGCGACGAGTTGTTGGGGTCTGCCGTGC
>JBQTJH010000127.1:0-11548 GCA_052387335.1 Panacagrimonas sp.
CCTCGGCGCGCTTGAGCACCGTGGGCCAGAGCTTGTCGAGGCCCAGCTTCCACAGCGATTCACCGAGCACGGGAAGCTGGAACGCGCCGATGTACCAACTGTGCGAGAGCTGGCGCGCGACCTGCGCCATCTCTTTCGGCGAGCCGCTGCGCAGGCGGTTCATGATCCAGTACGAGGCGTGATCGATGCTCGGTCCGGAGATGCTGGTGTAACTCGCGATGCGTGCGCCGATGCGCTCGGTGGTCACCGCCTCCCAGCTCTGGATCGAGCCCCAGTCGTGGCAGATCAGGTGCGCCTGCTCATCGCCGCAGGTGGCCTCGATCACCGCGGCGAGGTCCTCGACCAGGTGATCGAGCGAGTAGGCCTTGGTGTGATCCGGCACATCGGAACGGCCGGCACCGCGCACGTCGTAGGCGACGACGAAATATTTCTCGGCCAGCAGCGGCGCGGTCTTGTCCCACACGCTCGCGGCATCCGGATAGCCGTGCACGAGCACGACGATGGGTTTGCCGGTGGCGCGGTCGCCCCAGGTGTAGACGGCGAGCGACAGGTCGCCGGACTCGACGGTTTGGGTGGGGGTCATGGGGTTCTCCTCGATATGTTTTTGTTGCCACGGAGTACACGGAGTTCACGGATACGGCCGATCCACTCCGTGTGCATCCGTGTACATCCGTGTACTCCGTGGCAAAGGAAATCAGGCGGCCTCGCGCACGCTCTGGCTAGGCCAAAGCCCACGCGCCTTCCAGCGCCGCACCTGCGGCACGTCGTCGTCGAGCCAGAACGCGTCGTCCTCGGTGATCACGAGCAACTCTTCCCACTTCGCGCCCACGCCGCGAAAACCGAGATGCGGCTCCACCGCCCAGAGTCCCGGCGTCGGCGCGTGATCCGAACCGCTCTTGCTGTTCCACAGCGGCGACCAGCCTTCCTTGGAACCCTTGACGCGATCCTTCAACAGCTCGGTGATGTTGCGCACGCCGAAACGCGCGAGCGAGAGATGATTCGGCTTGCCGTCGTTCTTCAGTTTCTCGACGCGATGCGCCAGCACCTCGAAGGGATAGGCCTTGTGGCGCGGCTCGTAGCCATGGCGGTCGCACAGGCGATCCACCGCCTGGCTCACTTCGGCCAAGGTCTTGCGTTGGCGCACGAGATCCACGATCAGGAAGCGGTACTCCATGAGATCGTCCATCAGCTTGGCTAGCGCCTTGTTCTCGCCGATCACGCCGCAGTAGCCGATGTCCGCGGTGTAGCCGTTGCGCGTCGGCGCGCAGTCGAGGATGAAGGGCATGTTCTCCTCCAAGCGGCGCGTGCTCGGGTAGAACGCCGGGTTGAAGCCGCCCAGATGCTTGAAGCCGATGAAGCCGCGGAACGCGGTGCGGTCGCCGAACCATGCGAAGGGCTGGTGGAAGCAGTCGTCCGCACCTTCGCTGAGCAGAAAGTCGTTCATGCGCGAGGCCACGTCGCGCTCGGTCATGCCGGGTTGCATTTCTGCCGCAATGGTTTCGGCGCAGCGGTAGGCCAGGCGCTGCGAGCCGCGAAAGCCGTCTAGGTCGGCGCTGCTCAGGCGGGCTGCGGTCGTTTTCATGCGGGGCCTCCAAACGTTGACATTGACCGATGGTAATGTCGAACCGCTGCGCCGCCATGTCGCCACAGGCAGGGCATCGCGGCGCTACGGCCGCGGTGCCCATCACTCTGTCTGGGAGTCGGCGCACAGACACGCTGGCGCGGTCGGCCGAAGATGAACAGCGACCTCAGCGAAGGCTCTTGATGGACGTCGCTGGACAGATCAAAAAGGCTTCGATCTCATCGATGCGTTTCTGCGCGTCGCGATAGCCAAGCTGCACCAGCTCTCGCGTGAATGCGCCATCGAACAACAGATAACTCATCAAGTCGGCGCTCTGCGCATCCGGCGTGCCGAGTCCGTCCATGAGGTATCGGATGCTGCGCGGCATACGGTGCGCCAGGGTCTTGGCGAGGATCGCGATGTCTTCCGAGGGCGAAATCACCATGGGCTCGATCACGCGCATCGGCTCAGCCACCGACTTTGCGTTGCGCCCCAGTTTGAGCGGTGGATAGGCGGCAACCAGCGCATTCATACGCTGTAGATGATCGACGTCGGCGTCAAGATGATCGAGGAAGATCGCATTCATGAACACGCCGCAGATTTGCGATAGTGGCGGACGTCGCAGCTCGTTGACCGTGCCTGCGATATCCGTGGACAGTTCAGAGCGCAGCAGGTCATCCGCGGTGTTCTGGCAACGCACGCCGATGGCGAACACACGCTCGGCTCCGAGGCGGATCGCGGGAGACAGCGGAGTGACCAAACGCAGCGCGCCGTCACCGAAATAGGCCGTACCTCCGGCCGCAGCTAGCGGTACCGGCGGAAACACCAGAGGAATCGAGGACGAGGCCAGGATGTGATCGATGCTCAAGGTGCTGGACAGGGCCACGCGCCGACTCTTGTTCCACAGCGCGTGCCCAGGCTGGCCTTGGACAAATGTGAAAGCCTTCCCGGAGTGATAGCCGGTCGCGGTCACGGCAAACGCATGCAGATTCCGACTCGCGATAGCCTTGGCGATGCCATCCAGGGGCAGGTGAGCGTGCAGAAAATGACGCAATGGTGCGCTGTCGAACAAGGCCTCGACCCGGCCTGCGCCGATCACGCTGCCCAGTCCCAGATCCAGCGCCAGTTTCAGTCCGTTCTTTCCCAACGCTGGCAGGTCGGTCCGCATCACATCGCGAAAGCCCAGTCCGCTCCAGAGCGCGGCGAGCCGCCGGGTGCCCTCGCCGAAATGCAGGGCATAGGCGGCGATCCCCGCGCCATTGATCGCACCTGCCGACGCGCCGGTGATGATCGGAAACGGGGCGGGAGCCTTGCGCAGCGAGCGAATCTCGCCGACACGCTGCAGCACGCCGGCCTGATAGGCGCCGCGCGCACCGCCCGCGGTCAGGACCAGCCCGGTCTTGGGGGTAACGAGACGGCGTGGTGCTGAACTCATGGTGATCCCTCCGGTGACCTCTCACCGGAGTTCGCAAGTTCGGGGCCACAGCCGCACGCATCAAAATAGGTGGGCGCGACTTGGCGCCCACCGCGGCTGCTTTATTGCTGCGTGATCTAGCCCGTATTTCTCACAGGTCGCCGGAGAATCCCGCACTCATGCCCGTCTTGAGTTGAGTTCTGGAACTGCTCTGGATTTACACCGTGTCGGAAGATTCTCCGGCTGGATCGGCGCTGGCCTGTCTGCGGTGTGCCGGACTCGGGGTTCACTCAACCCATAGAACCACTATGGGTTTCGCTCCACCCCTTCGCCCCGCACATCCTCGACCTACGGCCATCGCTCAATCCACCTGTGAGAAATGCGGGCTAGCGGCTGTAGCGCGCCAGCAGCGCCTCACGCTTGGACGGCTGCAGGTTGGCACGGCTGAGGTCGCCGCCGTGGTGCGCCGCCACGCGCGGGTCCATCACGCGGAACCACAGGAAGGGGATGTAGGCCAGCGGAATCAGGGTGGCGTAACCGGAGGGCAGCTGCGGGCTTTCATCGAAATGACGCAGCGACTGATAGCGCCGCATGGGATTGGCGTGATGGTCGGAGTGACGCTGCAACTGGTACAGCAGCAAGTTGGTGACCGTGTTGTTGTTGTTCCAGGAATGCACCGGTCGCACGCGCTCGTAGCGGCCATCGGCGAGACGCTCGCGCTTGAGGCCGTAGTGTTCGAGGTAGTTCACCACCTCTAGCAGCGAAATTCCGAACGCAGCCTGCGTCACCAGGAAGGCGAGCGCAGTCCAGCCCAGCCAGACTGTCAGCGCGCCGAACAGCAGCGCGGTCATGCTCCAGGCCTGCAGATTGTGATTGCGCCAGTTCCAAACCGAACGTCCTTCGCCGCGCAGGCGTTGCGCCTCCAGCTCCCAGGCCGAGCGCAGACTGCCGATGACGGTGCGCGGCAAAAAAGCCCAGAAGCTTTCGCCCATGCGCGAGCTGGCCGGGTCTTCCGGTGTGGCGGCACGCACGTGATGGCCGCGATTGTGCTCGACGAAGAAATGCCCGTAGGCCACCGGCGCCAGAGTGATCTTGGCCAGCCAGCGTTCCAGGTTCTCGCGTTTGTGGCCCAGCTCGTGCGCGGTGTTGATTCCGATGCCGTTGACGATACCCACGGTCAGCACCAGGCCAATCAGCTCCCAGGTCGCCAGCCCGCCTGTGACCGCGATCCACGCGCCCATGACGGTCGCGGCGAACTGCAGCGGGAGGTAGGCGTACACCACCCAGCGGTACCAGCGCTGCACTTCAAGCTGCGCGATCAGGGTTTCGGGCGGGTTGTCGCGGTCTTCGCCAATCCAGGTATCGAGGATCGGCACGATCAGGTACAGCACCACCGGCGCCAGCCACCACAGCCCATTGATGCCCGTGAGTTCGATCAAGCCCAGCAGGATGAAGGGCAGGGTGGGCACAAACAGGCCCAGGGCCCACAGGGGCTTCTTGGTGTCACGCCAGCTTGCAGCGGTGAGGCTTGCGGTGCTCATGGAATTCTCCGTTTCGGCAGAAGGATCATCGCGCCAAGGCCGGTCTTGCCCTTGTCATTTTCTGCCGACCTGTTGTCTTATTGCGACATGATCGCGGCCCATTATCTGCCCGCGCGTTACTACGCGCTGCTGGCCACTCGACTGGTGCAGTGGGGCGTGGATCTGCCGCGACTATTGCACGACGCCGGCATCGACCCTCAGGTTCTGGACCCGCCGGAGGGACGCTTCAGACCCGAGCAGGTCGAACGCTTGGTGGTGCTGGCCAGCGAACGCTCCGGACGCAGTGATCTGGGCTTTGAACTGGGGCGCATGCTCAAGCTCAGCTCGCACGACATTCTCGGCTACGCCATGTTGAGCGCGCCCTCGGTCGATCAGGCGCTACGTCTGGTGTCGCGTTACTTCAGCCTGATCACGCCGACGTATTCGCTGCGCTATCGCCGCGCCGAACAGTTTGCCGAGGTGATCGTGCAGCCGCTGCTGCCACTGAGCGCGCGCGCGCGCGAGATTCATCTGGAAGCCATCGCGGTGGCGTTCTACGAACACGTGCGCGTCCTGCTTTCGGGCACGCCGCCAGCGTGCAGCCTGCATCTGTCATACGAGGCACCGCCGCACGCCGTGCGCTATCAGGAGTTGAGCGCCGCTGTTGTGCATTTCGGAGAGCACGGCCTGACCGGCGCGCGCATCGTGCTGGACAACGCGGTGGTGATGCGGCCTTTGGCCATGGCTGACGACCACGCCCTGCGCATGGCTAAATCGCGCTGCGCGCAGTTGCTCAATCATGTGACCGAGGGCGCGCGTCTGTCCGACTGGGTGCGGATGATGCTGGGCCAGGCCGCCGATGGTCAGCCCAAGCTGGAAGAACTTGCGCAGATTCTCAATCTGTCGCCACGCACTCTGGAGCGTCGGCTGAGCGTGGAAGGTCATCGCTTTCGTGATCTGGCCCGGCACGCCCGCTACGACCGCGCCTGCGCGCTGCTGGCGGCAGGGCGGCTTAGCGTGACGCAGATTGCCTATCAGCTTGGCTACACCGATGTGGCCAACTTCACCCGCGCGTTCCGACGCGAATCCGGCATGGCGCCCAGCGCCTACCGTGCGCAGGTGCCGCGCGCTTGAGATCGCTCAGGCCGCCTTCTTCTTCTTGTCGGGGGCCGCGGCCTTCATCGGCGGCCGCACGCGCGTGGCCTTGACCGCATTCGAGCGCGTTTCGGTAATTTCAAAAACGTAGCCGCTGATCTCCACCTTGCGGCCGGCCTGCGGAATGTTCTCCAACTTTTCCAGCAGCAGGCCGTTGACGGTCTTGGGGCCGTCGGTCGGCAGCTTCCAGCCCAGGCTGCGATTCAGACTGCGCAAGGTCACCGAGCCGGACATGCGGAAGCTGCCGTCAGGATCGGCGTACACGTTCTTGATGCGCGTGGCGGGGTCGGACGTGAACTCGCCGACCACTTCCTCAAGGATGTCTTCGAGCGTGACCAGGCCTTGAATGTCGCCGTATTCGTCGACCACAAAGCCGATGCGGCGTTTCTGGTTCTGAAAATTCAGCAACTGCTGGTTGAGCGGCGTGCCTTCCGGAATGAAGTAGGGCTCCTTGGCCAGCTCCAGCAGCTTGTCGGAGCTGAGCTGATCGTCCGCCAGCAGCGGCATCAGCCGGCGCACGTGTACCACGCCGCAGAGATCGTCGATGGAGCCGCGGAAGATCGGCAGACGCGTGTGCTGCGTGTTCATGATCTGCTGGCGCACCTTGGACCAGGACAGCGACACGTCGATGCCGACGATCTCATTGCGCGGCACCATGATGTCTTCCACCGAACCCTTTTCCAGGTCCAGGATCGATAGCAGCATCTTCTGGTGGCGCTGCGGAATCATGGCGCCGGCTTCCGCGACCACGGTGCGCAGCTCTTCGGTCGACAGCGAGTGCTGCGCCGCCTCCTCGGAACTCACGCCGATCAGGCGCAGGATGCGATTGCCGATGAAGTTGACGATATCGATCAGCCAGCCGAACACCTTGAGCGTGGGCCAATAGACGAAAGCCGCCGGCAGGCCGATACGCTCGGGGTTGAGCGCGCCCAAGGTCTTGGGCATGGACTCGGAGAAGATGAAGATCAACAGCGCAGTGCCTACGGTGGCGATGATCAGCGCTGTTTCCACATCACCCGTGAGGCGCTGGGCGATGGCCAGCAGCAGCATCGGGATCAAGGCCTGCACGATATTGTTGAGCAGCAGAATCAGGCCGATCAGGCGATCCGGCCGGTCCAGCAGTTGCTGCGCCATGCGGGCGCTGCGCTCACCCTTTTGAGCGCGGGTCTTGAGCCGGTAGCGATTGATCGACATCAGGCTCGTTTCCGAACCTGAGAAGAAGCCCGATATCAGGATGCAGGCGACCAGTGCGATAACCAGGGCCGGCAGCGGAATAGCGTCCAATATCGAGTGAGTTCCAAGAGTCGAGAAACCCAGTAGTTACTGAATGGACCCTGAAGCTGTCAACCCGGTCTACGCGAGGTTGGGGATCAAACCCAATGTTTCCCAAAGATTTGTTCCAGAATTAACTTGCTGCCGAAGTAGGCCAGGATCAAGGTGGCATAGCCCGCAAGCGCCCAGCGTATGGCGGTGCGGCCACGCCAGCCGTGCTGCCAGCGGCCCCACAGCAGCACGCCGAACATCAGCCAGGCGCTGATCGATAACACGGTCTTGTGCGCGAGATGCTGCGCTAGCCAGTCGTGCACAAACCACAGGCCGGACAGCAGGGTCAGGCTGAGCAGGCCAAAGCCCAGGGCGATGAGCTGGAACAGCACGCGTTCCATGGTTTGCAGCGGCGGCATCCGGCCGCCTACCGGTACCAGCCGGTGCCGGTGCAGCAGACGATCCTGCAGTGCCAATGCCACCGACTGCACCGCCGCCAGGGTCAGCACGCCCGCCGAGAGCAGCGACAGCATCACGTGCAGGCTGACCTGCCAGTCGCTGATCCGCACACTGGTCACCGGCGAGGGCGTGACCGCCGCCCAGATCGCAAACAGGGCTGCCAGCGGAAAGATGGCGGTGCCGTTGACCGCAATCGGCTCACGTCGGGACAGCAGCCACAGCAGGAAGGCCGATTGCCAGGCGAACAATGACGCCGCCTCGGTAATCCCGATGCGCAGGCTGCCTTCGTGCACCAGCCCCAGACCCAGGGCGGCGAGGTGCAGGGCCAGCGCCAACGGCGCCATCCACGGCAGGCGCTTGGGGCTGGTCCAGGCCATCCAGGCACCGCCCAGATACAGCGGAAGTGCGATAAGTGCGGGGATCAAGGCGTTCATGGCAGACCGCAAGAATACATGGCGGCTGATCCAGGTTGCGCGCAAAGTGCGTGCTAGCATCGGTCCAAAAGGCGGGGAAATAGACGGATGCGGATACAGGTCCTCGGCTGTAGCGGCGGCGTTGGGCCGGGCTTGCGCACCACCAGCCTGCTGCTCGACGAGCACACCCTGATCGATGCCGGCACCGGTGTCGGTGATCTGACCCTCGATCAGATGCGGCGCATCCGGCGTGTCTTCCTCACCCACTCGCACTTGGATCATGTCTGCGGCCTGGCTTTTCTGGCCGACAATCTGTTTGAGCAGCTCGATCAGCCGATTGAAGTCTGTGGTTCGGCTGCGACGCTCGAGGCGCTGCGCGCGCACTTGTTCAACTGGACGCTGTGGCCGGATTTTTCCGCACTGCCCACGCCCGAGACGCCGGTGATCCGCTTCAGCGAGCTGTCGCTGGGCATGGCTCGTGATCTGGGCCAGGGCCTGAGCCTGCTGCCCTTCGAGGTTCTGCACACGGTGCCGGCGCTGGGCTACGCGCTGCAGAGCGCGGGCGGCGGTATGTTCGTGTTCACCGGCGACACCACCTCTTGCCCTGCGCTATGGCATGCGCTGAACACCTTGCCGCGCATCGATTACCTGATGATCGATATTGCCTTCCCCGACGAGCAGGCCGCGCTGGGCTTGATTGCGCGGCACTTCACGCCGGGTCTTGCCGCGCGCGAGTTGCGGCAGCTGCGTCACCGTCCGCAGTTGCTGCTGACACATCAGAAGCCCGGTTGTGAGGCCCAGCTCGCGCAGCAGTGCGCGCAAGTCCTCGGCGACTGGCCGCACCGGTCCCTGCAGCGCGGCGATGTGATCGAAATCTGAAGTCCGCATCGCGCTCCGATGCCTGCGGGGGGCGGCTGGAACGGGGCGCGTGACGGGTCTCCAATTTCATCGGTGAAGGACGATGCGTTAGCCTTCGCGCCTCTAGACCCAAGGCTTTTCGACCGATGTTTGATTCACTGACCCAACGCCTGACCCGCACCCTGGATTCCATCCGCGGCCAGGGACGTCTGACCGAAGACCAGATCAACGCCGCCGCGCGCGAGCTGCGCATGGCGCTGCTGGAGGCAGACGTTGCGCTGCCGGTGATCAAGAATTTTATTGAGAAGGTGAAGACCCGCGCGCTGGGCGCGGAGATCACGCAATCGCTGACGCCGGGCCAGGCGTTCCTGCGCATCGTGCAGGGCGAACTGACCGAGGCCCTCGGCGGCACGGCCGAAGCGCTGAATTTGCGCGCGCAGCCGCCGGTGGTGATTCTCATGGCCGGCCTGCAGGGCTCGGGCAAGACCACCACTACCGCCAAGCTGGCGCGTCGGCTGAAGGAAGACGACAAGAAGAACGTGGTCGTCGTGTCCTGCGACGTCTATCGTCCCGCGGCCATCGAGCAGTTGCGCATCGTCGCCACCCAGGTTGGCGTGGATGTGTTTCCGTCTGCCGTCGGCCAGAACCCGATCAGCATCGCCAAGGACGCGCTGGCGCACGCCAAGAAAGTGTTTGCCGATGTGCTGATCGTCGACACCGCCGGTCGCACCACGGTGGACAGCGAAATGATGGCGGAGATCAGCGCGCTGCACGCCGCACTGGGCCCCACCGAAACCCTGTTCGTGGTCGACAGCATGACCGGCCAGGACGCGGCCAATACCGCCAAGGCTTTTGGTGATGCGTTGCCGCTGACCGGTGTGGTGCTGACCAAGGTCGACGGCGATTCACGCGGCGGTGCGGCGCTGTCCGTGCGCGCGGTCACCGGCAAGCCGGTGAAGTTTCTCGGTGTCGGCGAGAAGACCGACAAGCTGGAAGTCTTTCATCCAGATCGTATCGCCACGCGCATCATCGGCCAGGGCGATGTGCTGAGCCTGATCGAGGAGACGACCAAGAAGGTCGATGCCGAGCAGGCGCAGAAGCTGGCCAAGAAGATGACGTCGAAGAAGGGCTTCGACCTGGCCGATTTTCGCGAGCAGATGCAGACCATGCAGAACATGGGTAGCATCGAATCCATTCTGGAGAAACTGCCTGGCGGCATGCAGATGCAGGCGCAGATGAAGAACGTCAACGCCGAGAAGGAAATGAAGCGCGCGGTGGCGATCATCAATTCCATGACGCCGCAGGAAAGAAAATTCCCGGATCTGCTCAAGGCCTCGCGCAAACGACGCATCGCGGCCGGCAGCGGTGTTGAAGTTCAGGAAGTGAACAAGCTGCTGCGCCAGTTCGAGACTTCGCGCGACCTGATGAAGAAGATGGCGGGTGGCGGCATGGCCAAGCTCATGCGCCGCTTCGGCGGCAAGCTGCCGCCGGGCATGCTGCCGCGCTAGACCCCATGCCACGACGACATTCCGCTCAAAGCGATTCGCCGCGGCGCAGCGCTTGAGCAGAGTTCAGAACTCAGCCGAGGCGACGCAGGCCGCGGCCGATGCCCTGGTTCAGCGTAAAGCGGATCAGACCACCGACCAGCGGCAGCGCGGAATCGAACTCGATAGTCCATTCCACCCGGCTGCCCTTGGCCGTCTCTGAAAACGCCAGCTGTCCCAGGTGATTCTTCAGCGGAAAGCCACCGCGCGTGATGCGGTATTCGATGGACTGATTGGGCACCGAGGCGGTGACGGTTTCTTCCAGACCCAGCAGCGCCGGGCCGATTTGACGCACCGAGCCCACGCCATTGGTTTCGGTCTTGCCGTCGCGGATACGCCGCACCGGTGCGCCGAGCACCGAGCTGAGCTGGTTGTGATCGGACAGGCGGGCAAACAATTGCGCCAGCGGCAGGCGGGAATCATGGGCAAGCTGGATGCGGTGCATGGGGTTGTACCGGTGAGTGATCGGGATCGGGACGGCAGCCTGCCGCGAGCTTTCACCGCAATCAAGGCTGTGTAGACACCGGGCGCTGTCGCGATTTCTAGGGGCGCAATACGCGCACCATGTCGCCGATCACAATCTCGCCGCCTTCCAGCACCCGCGCGGTCATGCCGCCGTGACCTCGCATGGCGTTGTATCCGCCCGGACCCAGTGCCTCTTCCATGTGCGAGCAGGGATCGCAGGGCCCGCTGATGTCCAGCCTTACCGTGCCGATCTGTAGATGCAGCGGCTGGTCCTTGAACAGCGAGCGCGCGGCGAGCAAATTGAGGCCAGAGATGAGCAAATTCCGGCGCAGCAGGGCCGGATCCAACTCGGCGCGTCGCAGCAGTGCACACACCACCGCGAGATGCTCGGCCTGAATCAGCGTGACCTGACGCGCGCCGCCGGCGCTGCGCGCAGAGGTCTTGTCCGCCTTGCGGTCGCCCAGCAGTCCACGGCCAGCCACGGCACTGACGCGATCAACCGACCGTGCGGGCTCGCGACGGCCGGGACGCAGATAGATCGCCTCCAACCGCCCCGGGTGCGGAAAGCAGGACATCAGGTCTCTAGGGGCTGTTAACCATCATTTGGTCGCTGCGTGGCCCCCTGATTTTTCGCCAGGCAAGGCGCGACCGACGCGGTGTGCTTATTGCACATGAGGAGGGAGCAACGCGGCATGGCGAAAAATCAGGCGGCAACCCTTCGGGGCCGGCCTGTTTTGCCCCATCGCTGCGTCCATCGTCGCTCATGTACATCAAGTACATCTCACTCCTCCTTCCTTGCGCTGGGGCAAAACAGGCCGGCCCCGAAGGGTTGCCGCCTGATTTTTCGCCATGCCGCGTTGCTCCCTCCTCATGTGCAATAAGCACACCGCGGCGGT
>JBQTJH010000128.1:0-36852 GCA_052387335.1 Panacagrimonas sp.
GCTACGACAGACGCGCGATTCGCGCGCTACTGCCGCGCTGGTGGAACGTGCGCAGCGAATCACACGCCATATCCAGATCACCCGAGTCCTGAGCCCAGAATGTCCATCGCCCTTACCGATTTCGCCCGCGGACGCTTGTTCCCGCGTGATGGTCGCCGCAATGCAATACAGGGCTGCACTGCCGAACCATTCGTGCAGCACTTGAACACGCAGACGCCGTTGCAGGTGCTGGACGGCTACGCGCCGTTCTGCAAGTTGCACGTGCATCGGAACTGGACCTCCACGCGCTGCCTGACTGTGCCGATCACCGCGGACAATCAACACCTGCTGCGATCAGGCTACGAGTCCCGATCCAAGTCCGAGCTGCCGGTGTTGGTGCGCTGGTTCGAAGGCGTGGAGCCGGATGTCGCCGCTTATCTGGTGGTGATCCTGTATAGCCGCGAGCAGATGGCAAAAGAAGGCGACCGCATCAAGGCGGACTGGGGTGTCGTCGGCTGTCTGGCCACCGCCGAGCCGGAGGAAATCCCGATGGCGCCCATCACCATGATGCGCAATGCGCTAGGCGTAGAAGAAGGCGGCTCGGGCGTGAAACTGGACCGCGCGGCGTATGCGCGCAGCGTCGAGTTTTGGAGTCGCAATGCCAACTGGCGACCGCTGGCCCAGCCCTCCACTTGATGGCGTATGCAGCAGGACCGGCGTATTGGCCTCACAATCGCGCGCCTGCCCGTGCTGATGCAGGCGTCCAACGAGTCCGCGTGTGCAAAACCAGTCGCTTGAAACCGCTTTCTCCAGCCTGCCCCTGAATCCCGCGCTGCTGCAGGCGCTGGAGTCGCTGAACTATGTGCAGATGACGCCGATCCAGGCCTTGAGCCTGCCGCCGATGCTGCAAGGCCGCGACGTGATCGGTCATGCGCGCTCCGGCAGCGGCAAGACCGCGGCGTATGGGCTGGGTCTGTTGTCGCGCATCGACCCGACCGTGCTCAGGGTCCAGGCCCTGGTGTTGTGCCCGACGCGCGAACTGGCCGATCAGATTTCCAAGGAGATCCGTCGGCTGGCGCGGTGCTTGCCGAATATCAAGCTCACCGTGCTCAGCGGTGGTATTTCCCTGCGCCCGCAGCTGGCCTCGCTGGAACACGACCCGCACATCGTCGTCGGCATGGCGGGTCGCGTGCTGGAACATATCGAGCAAGGCACGCTCAAGCTCGATGCGCTGCGCGTGCTGGTGCTGGACGAGGCCGACCGCATGCTGGATTCAGATTTCGAGCTGGCCAGTCGCGCCATCGTCGATCAGGCCCCCGCGACGCGGCAGACCTTGTTCTTCTCCGCCACGTTTCCGGATGGGGTGCGCGAATTGAGTCGTCGCCTGCAGAAGCAGCCGGTGGAAGCGAGCATCGATACCGCGGCGATGGCGCCGGAAGTCGAGCAGACGTTTTTTGAAGTCGATCCGGTCAGACGTCTCGATGCGCTGGCGCATTTGCTGAGCACGCGAAAGCCGGAATCGGCGCTGGTGTTCTGCCACACCAAGAAGGACGCGCAGGAGGTCGAAGCGCAGCTGGCCAAGCGCGGCTTTTCGGTGCTGGGTCTGCACGGCGATATCGAACAGCGCGAGCGCGACGAGGTGCTGGTGCGCTTCGCCAACGGCAGTTGCCGCGTGCTGGTAGCCACCGACGTCGCCGCGCGCGGACTCGACATCAAGGACTTGGCTGCGGTGATCAGCTACGAGCTGCCGCTGGATCCCGACGCGCATGTGCATCGCGTCGGTCGTACCGGTCGTGCCGGACGCAGCGGACTGGCGCTACACCTGTTCTCGTCGCGTGAACGCAGTCGTCTTGAAGCTATCGAGCAGCGTCTGAACAGCACGCTGTTCATCGAGCGCCTGCCCAACAAGCTGGCGCACGATCAAGCGCTAGCGGCCAAGGTCGTGACCCTGTGCGTGGACGGCGGCCGTAGCGACAAGCTGCGCCCCGGTGATCTGCTCGGCGCGCTCACCGCCGGCGCCGGAATCGCCAAGGAGGCGGTGGGCAAGATCAACACCTTCGACACACGCACCTACTTCGCCATCGACGCCTCACTGGCCAAGCTCGCCTTGCAGCGATTGCGTGCGGGCAAGATCAAGAACAAGACGTTCCGCGTGCGGCCTATCGAGTAAAGCGCACAAAAAAGCCGCCGCGAGCTTGCTCGCGGCGGCTTTGTGGAAGATCTACTGCGGTCTCAAACTCCGACGGTGGCGGCTTTACCGATCTGGAGTCCGGGTTCGTTCTGCCAGTCGGGCCAGCCGGCATCTGCATTCTGCTTGGCCGCCAGCTTGAGCTCTTCCGGGGTGGCAAATTCTGCGTCCCAGCGCTTGAGCGCCGGCTTGATGATGGCTTCATGCCACACCGGTGGAATCAGCGCAGACAGGAAGCACACAAACACGCTGGGCATGGGAATGGCTTCTTTGTGCGGGACCAGCTTGTAGTACACCTGGTAGGAGTTGAGATGGTGGTCGGCGTGGTTGGTGATCTCAAAACCCATGGTGCGGCTGAACCAGCCCAGGTGGTTCCACAGGTGGCGGCGCCCAATCGGGGCGCCCTTGAGGCGGATCACGCCGTAGTGCTGGAAGTAGTTGAAGCTCTCCACCCAGACCCGGGCGACCAGTTGTCCGCCCAGGGCGAGCAGGTTGGCCACAGGGCCGCCAATCCAGAAGATGAGGGCGTGAAACAGGGCCAGGGCCAGCAGGGCGCGGTAGGCGCGGTGGCTGATGTGCCAGGGGGACAGGCCTTTCTTCTTGAGGGCGTTGCCTTCCATCTGGAACGCGTACTTGGTGCTCTCGATCACGGCCTTGGGGGTGAAGGCGTACAGGGAGGTGCCGCGGGCGGCGGTGTCGCCGTCGTCGGGGGTGGCGACGTCGATGTGGTGACCCACGACGTGGCCGATGTCACGGGTGCAGTCGAGAATGCACAGGTGACCATAGCGGCCGACGGTGCGGGCGATGGGGTTGCGCATGTGGTAGAGCTCGTGGGCGGCCGGGACCAGGGGGATGACGCCCATCCAGCCGACCGATAGCACGCCACCGATCATCTGGGGCACGGTCAGGGGTTCAGCACCGTGGCCCACCTGCCAGGCAAACACAAAGTACAGACATACCGGGCCAATACAGCACAGCCAGATGGGAATATTGGCCAGGAAGGCGTTGTTCATCTTGCGCACGCTGTAGTCGCGCGGCAGTAGAGAGTCCAGTACCACCAGGATCGGGAAGGTGGCAATACCCACCCACATCCCGTCTCCTCCCGAATACAGCCCATACCCCGATAGCGCAACCACCAGTACAGGGGTCCAATATTTCAAATAGTCCATAACGTGTCTCCTGATTTGCACTGCTTGATTCGAATGACCGCGCGCTGACGCGGCCGCAACTTATGAAGCGTTCTTGGCACGCCCGGCGGCGGCCGAGCTGCGGGTCAATGAATCGCGGTAAAGCGATTCCAGAAAGGTGGGAAAGGCCAGCTCCGGAACGTCTCGGGCGTAACGGCCGAATTCGGCACTGAGTTGCCGCTCCAGCTCCTTGCTTGCCCGAAGTCCCGGGAGGAGATTGCGGCGCGTACCTCGCAAAGCTGACGCTTTTGCAGGCATACATCCTCCATTCGCTGAACCGATGGGCCTCTCTGATGGAGGCTTGTTGCACCCTGCGGTCCCGATCCTGCCGCTGTGGATCAGGTCTGTCCAGTAGTGCGTAGAGAACTAATATGTAATTAACTTACGTACAATTCAAATACATATCAAGTGCTACTATTTCCGGGCCCTGGCAGAACTCCTGAACATCGGGACAACAACGACATACCCCTATGAAAATGCGCGAATTAGAGCAGCGCACGGGCGTACGCAGGGAGATGATTCATTTCTATTTCCGCAACGGCCTGCTGCCCGATCCGCAGCGGCCCAAGCCCAATGTTGCGGAATATGGCGAGGATCACGTTCGCAGCATCCTGGCGATTCGCCGCCTGCAGTCCGAGCAGCGCCTGTCGATCGAAGAGATCAAGCAATCGCTCAACGGCCAGATCAGCAGCACGTCGGCCGACGCCTCCACATTTCGCCATCTCAATGAACTGGTCGGCGCGCGCCTGGGCGCAGATCAAACGCTGGTGACCCTGGCATCGATCAAGCAGCGACATCCCAAGGCGGACCTAGACGCCAAGGCCTTGCACAAGGTGGGCGCAATCGAACTGGTGATCAAGAAAGGGCAGAAATACTTAAGCCGCGTCGACGCCCAAATCGTGGCCATCTGGGGCGATATGCGCACCGTCGGCTTCACCGAAGAAACCGGCTTCGACGCCGAAGTCACCGCCATGTACGTGAGCCAGGCAAAAGAGCTGGCAAGAATTGAAATCGCCACCTTCCTCGCACGCGCGCCGGATTACCCCACGGAACAAAAAGCGGAAATGGCGCAGCTAGGTCTGACCCGCATGATCAATCTGTTTTCGCTGCTGAGAATGAAGGCCGTGCTGGAGGAGTTTCGCAAGGCCGGCTTGTAAAGCCACCACAACCGGACGAGATATTGCGCATTGCAGCTCGCTTGAGGAAGTCGATCACAGCCGCTTGAAACCGCTTCTTCAGAGTCTTCAGGCGGCGTTCGACGCGCTGGCGTTCATGCAGGATGTCGAGCACATCGTCTCAGCCGCAACTTCCTGCTGCCGGCGATGATGCAGTTCATCCGTCAACACAAGCGCTTTGTCAGGCCCGACTCGAAACGCTGTGCCTGATCAACGTCATGCCCCGCAGCCCCAACGCCAAAGTCGCGAAGATCGAACGGCGCGAAATACAAAGCCCCGCGCCGTAAAACGGCGCGGGGCTTCAAGCAACCAACAACTCAGATCAGGCGCGCTCGAAAATCGCCGCGATGCCCTGACCGCCGCCAATGCACATCGTCGCCAGCGCATAACGTCCACTCACGCGCTGCAATTCGTACAGCGCCTTGGTGGTGATGATGACGCCGGTGGCACCGACCGGATGACCGAGCGAGATGCCCGAGCCATTCGGGTTGACCTTGGCCGGATCAAAGTCCAGCTCACGGGATACCGCGCAGGCCTGGGCCGCGAACGCCTCGTTGGCCTCGATCACCGACAGATCCTTGACCGACAAACCGGCCTTCTTCAGCGCCAGCCGCGTCGCTGGAACTGGGCCGATTCCCATGATCGAGGGATCGACACCGGCGTGCGCGTAGGTCACCAGTCGCGCCAACGGCTTGAGCCCATGCGCCTTGGCGTATGCCGCTTCAGCCAGGATCACCGCGCCGGCGCCGTCGTTGAGCGTGGATGCATTGCCCGCCGTGACGCTGCCCTCAGCCTTGAAGATCGGCTTGAGCTTGGCCAGCGCTTCCAGATTTGAATCGGCCTTCACGCCCTCGTCGACTTCAAAGTTGATGACGCCCTTGCGGGTCTTGATCTCGATAGGAACGATCTGGCTCTTGAAGTAGCCCTGCGCGATCGCATTGGCCGCACGCTTCTGGCTCTCCAGCGCCGCCTCGTCCTGCGCCTGGCGCGAGATACCGAACTGTGCCGCCACGTTTTCGGCGGTCACGCCCATGTGAATTTTCTGGAAGGGATCGTGCAGGATGCCGTTCATGTAATCGAGCATCTGCGCATCGCCCAGACGCGCGCCCCAGCGGGCCGCAGGCATCAGGTAGGGGCCGCGGCTCATGGATTCCACTCCCGCGCCGATGGCGACCTCGCAGTCGCCCAGCAGAATGCTCTGCGCCGCCGACACAATGGCTTGCAAGCCCGATCCGCACAGACGGTTGACGTTGAAGGCCGGCGTCTCCTTGGGAATGCCGGCGTCCATGGCCGCCACGCGCGAGATGTAGGCATCGCGCGGCTCGGTGGGAATGACATTGCCCATCACCACATGGCCCACCTGCTCGGGCTTCACACCGGCGCGCTCCATGGCGACCTTGAGCGTGGTGCTGGCGAGCAGCGCCATCGGCGTGTCCTTGAGCGTGCCGCCGAAACTGCCGATGGCCGAACGCGCAGCGCCGACGACCCAGATTTCTCTTTGTGCCATGTCGAATTCCTATTCCGTTGAGGTATTGCGTTTACTTGGGCTTCTTGAGCTGCAGACCGCTGCGCTTGCACGACGCCACCAGCTCGTTGCGCTGGTTGTAGCCGCGATGCATGAAGGTGACGATGCCGGCGTTGGGGCGTGACTTGCTCTCGCGCAAATCGATCACCTCCGTTTCCACGTGCAGGGTATCGCCGTGGAACATCGGCTTGGGGAAACGCACCTCGTCCCAGCCCAGGTTGGCCACCGCTGTACCCAGCGTCGTATCGGAAACTGTGACGCCGACCATCAGGCCCAGGGTGAACGCGCTGTTGACGATGCGCTGGCCGAACTCCGTGTGCTCCTTGCAGTATTCCTCGTCGATGTGCAGGTACGCGGGGTTGTGCGTCAGCGCGCTGAAGAAGACGTTGTCGGCTTCGGTGATGGTGCGGCGAGTCTCATGCTTGAAGATCTGCCCTACTTTGAGTTCGTCGAAATATAGTCCGGCCATGTGCGTTCTCGCTTGTCGTAGCGTGCGCAGTGCGCACGAGTCGGTGAGGAAATGAAAGACGAATCGTGCGCAGTGCGCACGCTACGGTCAATAAGACTTCGGCAGGTCGAGACCTTTCTCTGCGATAAACGACAGGATCATCTGCTCGGTCACCGGCGCAATGCGCGGCAGCATGCTCTCGCGGAACAGGCGTTCAACCTGAAAGTCGCGCGCATAACCCGTGCCGCCGTGCATGAGCACGGCCTTGGTGGTTGCGTCGAAGCTCGCACGGCCGGACAGGAACTTCGCCGCGTTGGCCTCTGCACCGCAGGGCAGGCCCTTGTCGTACAGGTAGGCGGCGCGCATGCACATCCAGTACGCGGCCTCCAAATTACAGTAGGCCTCGATGCCGACCAGCACGCGCTCGGGATTCAGCGAGTCCGGAAGACAATAGAAGCCCTTGCCCTCCTCGCCGATGCGATCCGCGTCCGGCACCAAGTAATCGTCGATGAACGTGGCGTTGGAATCCACCGCGTTGCGGCCGGTGATGCGATAGCCACCGTCCACCTTCTTGGCGAAGGTGTTGATACTGAGGGTGTCGAGGCCTGCGTCGGGCTCGGTGACGCCGAAGCAGGCCTTTTCCTTGCCCTGGATCAGCGGCGTGAGCCAGCGCTTCTTCTGCTCGGGCGAACCGTGCACGACGATGGCGTGCGGCCCGAACAGGTTGATGTGGATGCTGCTGGCCGCTGCCTGGCCACCGCCGCCGGAGGCGACGGTGTGCATCATGATCGCTGCCTCGGTCACGCCCAGGCCGGCGCTGCCGAGTTCCTCGCGCATGGTGATGCCGAGCCAGCCGGCCTCGGCCATGGCGTTGTAGAACTCCTCGGGGAAGCGCGCTTCCTCGTCGCACTCGTGCCAGTAATCGTCGGAGAACTTCTCGGTGATCTTGCGCACCTAGGTTTCGATTTCACGCTGCGTTTCGTTGAGTTCGATTTCCATGATCTTGAGATTCGCGGAGTATTCGGGTTTCTAGCGGAAGGCCGGGCCGAGCTTGAACTCAGCCTGGGTCTTGGTCTTGATCTCGTCGAGCGTCACGCCCGTTGCGAGTTCGAGCAAAGTTGCGCCGCCGCTGCCACGACGGTCGATCTCGAACACGCCGAGGTCGGTGATCAGCAGGTCGACCACCGCCTTGCCGGTCAGCGGCAGGGTGCATTCCTTCTTGAATTTGGAATCGCCGGTTTTGTTGCAGTGATCCATGACCATGATGATGCGGCGCACGCCAGCAACCAGATCCATCGCGCCGCCCATGCCCTTGATCATCTTGCCCGGCACCATCCAGTTCGCCAGGTCGCCGTTCTGTGCCACTTCCATGCCGCCGAGAATCGAGAGATGGATGTGGCCGCCGCGGCTCATCCCGAACGAATCGGCGCTGGAGAAATAGCTCGAACCCGGAAGGTCGGTAATGGTCTGCTTGCCGGCGTTGATCAGGTCGGCATCCATTTCACCTTCATACGGAAAGGGGCCAATGCCGAGCAGGCCGTTCTCGGACTGCAGGGTCACGGTCATGCCCTCGGGCACCATGTTCGCCACCAGGGTGGGAATGCCGATGCCGAGATTTACGTAGTAACCGTCGCGCAGTTCCTTAGCGGCGCGCGCGGCCATTTCGTCGCGGTTCCAGGCCATTAGCATTCACCTCGCACAGCGAGGCCAATGTCCCTCGCCCGCGCAGCGGGAGAGGGGGGGACACTGCGCGGAGCGCAGGGTGGGGTGAGGGCGCTTTTCATACGGTCTCCTTGGCGGCGCGCGGACGCGTGGTTGGGCGCTCGATGTGCTTGGGCTGCCCAGTGGACAGCACGATGCGGTCAACAAAAATGCCGGGGGTGTGAACCGAGTCCGGATCGATGGAACCCACGGGGACGATTTCCTCGACTTCCGCGATGGTCAGGCGACCGGCGCTGGCAATCATCGGATTGAAGTTGCGCGAGGTCTTGCGGTACACGAGGTTGCCCTCGGTGTCGGCCTTCCAGGCCTTCACGAGCGAGACGTCGGCGGTGAGACCCGTCTCCATCACGTACCAGTCCATCGTGCCATCCGGGTTCGGGAACTGACGCGTCTCCTTGCCGTCCGCGATGATCGTGCCGTAGCCGGTGCGCGTGAAGAAGGCCGGAATGCCCGCGCCGCCGGCGCGCAGTCGCTCAGCGAGCGTGCCCTGCGGATTGAACTCGATATCGATCTCCTTCTTCATGAAGGCCTGCTCCAGAATCTTGTTGTCGCCGGCGTAGGACAGGATCACCTTCGCGATCTGACCATTGGCCAGCACATGCCACATGCCGTGCTGGTCGCAGCCCACGTTGTTGCCGATCACGGTCAGCTTTTTCACGTTGGAGTCGCGCAGTGCCATGACCAAGTCCAGCGGTACGCCGCAGAGACCGAAGCCGCCGGCGGCGATGCTCATGCCATCCCTGAGCTGCCCGGCAAGCGCTTCGCCTGCGCTCTTGTAAATTTTTGAACTCATTTAGACCGGCTCCCAGGTGAAGATGTCGGACGAACGATCAGGCCCGAAGAACGAGGGCTTGAGCGCCGGAATCGCGCGGGACAAACAGGTCTCCGGCGTCCAGCCCTCACCAGCATGCACCGAACGGATCGGCCGCGGCTGGCTGAACAGATAAATCTCGTTTCGACGCACGCCGAACAGTTGACCGGTCACGTCCTTGGCACCGTCACCGCACAGCGCAACGACGAAGGGCGCAATCTTATCCGCGCTCATCATGCGATTGATGCGATGACGCTCGGCATTTTCGGGGGTGTCCGGAATGCCGGCGACCATTCGCGTGTAAGCAAAAGGCGCGATGGCGTTGGAGCGCACACCGAACTTGGCCATGTCCAGTGAGATGCTCTTGGACAGCGCCGCCACGCCCATCTTGGCCGAGGCGTAGTTGGCCTGGCCAAAGTTGCCGATCAGGCCGCTCGTGCTGGTCATGTGCACGAAGCTGCCCTTCTGACGGTCCTTGAAGTGCGGCGCGGCGGCGCGCGATACGTTGAAATAGCCGGTGAGATTGACCTGGATCACCGCGTTCCATTCTTCTGGCGACATCTTGTGAAAGATGGTGTCGCGCAGGATGCCGGCGTTGTTGACGATGGCATCCACATCGCCGAAGGCCTTCATCGCGGTGGCGATCAACGCATTGGCACCGTCCCAGCTGGCGATGTTGTTACCGTCGGAAACCGCCTCACCACCCGCAGCCTTGATCTCCTGCACCACTTCCTCAGCCGGCCCCAGGCTGGCGCCCTGCCCGTCCTGGCTGACGCCCAAATCGTTGACCACCACCTTGGCGCCTTCCAGCGCGGCGAGCTTGGCAATTTCCGCTCCGACACCGCGGCCGGCTCCGGTGACGATCACGACTTTTCCCTTCAGCACGTCTGCCATGTGATTGATCCTGTGTGTGAGTTCTGGGCCCGGCACAACTCCGGACGCATGCGTACTATAGATGAGCGGACCGGGCCCCGTAAAAACGGCCGATCCAATATGGTATGGCACACTACCAGTTACCTATCCTCCACCCGATCTATTGCTTACCTGTCACGGGAAACTGCCATGTCGAACTACAAAGACATCCTTTATGCAGTGGGCGCCAACGCGGTCCGCATCACCATCAACCGTCCGGAAGTGTTCAACGCCTTCTGCAACCAGACGGTGGAAGAACTGATCGATGCGTTCCGCCGCGCCGATGAGGAAAGACTGTCAACACCGTGATCTTCGGCGGTGCTGGCGACAAGGCGTTCCGCACCGGCGGCGACCAGAAGGTGCATTACTCCGACGACGGCCTCTACGGCCCGCGCGGCATGGTCGGCTTTCCCATCGAGGAGCTGCAGACCGCCATCCGTGATTGCCGCAAGGGGGTGATTGCGCGCGTGCAGGGTTTCGCCATCGCCGGCGGTAACGTGTTCGCCACCATCTGTGATCTCACCATCGCGTCCGAGAAGGCAATGTTCGGCCAGGTGGGCCCCGAGGTCGGTTCGGTCGATCCGGGTTTTGGCACCGCCTACCTCGCACGCATGCTCGGCGAAAAGAAGGCGCGCGAAGTCTGGTTCCTGTGCCGCCAGTACAAGGCTGACGAAGCGCTCGCCATGGGCCTGGTCAACAAGGTCGTGCCGCACGATGATCTCGACGCCGAGTGCGAAGCCTGGGCTGCCGAAATCAACCAGCTCTCGCCCACGGCCATCGCCATCGCCATCGCCAACGCCAAGCGCTCGTTCAACGCCGATTCCGAGAACATCCGCGGCATCAGCTTCATGGGCGTGGCCGCAGTCGAGGGCTATTACCAGAGCGAGGAGTCCAAGGAAGGCGTCAAGGCCTTCAACGAGAAGCGCAAGCCTGACTTCAAGAAGTACGTGTGATCGTGCTCTCCTGCTGAGCTGAATCGTCGCCGGCCCTGAGCCGACGACTTCATTTACGTCACAGGATTTTCCATGACCGACGCAAACATCCAGACCGAGCTCGACTCCGACGGCATCCTGCTCGCCCGTATCGACATGCCGGGCCGCGCCATGAACGTGTTCTCGCGCGAGATGATGGATTCACTCGAAGCGCTGATGACGCGCGTCGATCAGGACACCAGCATCCGGGGCGTGGTGCTGACCTCGGCCAAGGCCACCTTCCTGGCCGGCGCCGATCTGGACATGATCCGCAGGTTCACCGAGCGCGCACGCACGCGCAGCACCGGGGAACTGTACGAGTTGTTCGGTCATCTCGGCCGCCTGTTCCGTCGCCTGGAGCTGAGCCGCAAGCCCTACGTCGCGGCCATCAACGGCCTGGCGCTCGGCGGTGGCCTGGAGGTGTGCATGGCCTGCCACGAACGCGTGGTCGCCGACGACAAGGCGGTGCAGCTCGGACTGCCTGAGATCAAGCTCGGCCTGCTGCCCGGCGCCGGCGGCACGCAGCGACTGCCGCGCCTGATCGGCACTGCCAAGGGTCTGGAGATGCTGCTGATCGGCGAGCCGGTGGGCGCGCAGGATGCGCTGGCGCTCGGACTGGTGGATGAAGTCGCCGCGCCCGATCAACTCATTGCCCGGGCCAAGCAGCGCGCACGCGCGCTCGAGGCACCGCAGGCGCGCTGGGATCGTCCGGGTTTTGGTCCCTCGTCCTCGCCCTTCGACTTTCTCAGCCCGCGTTCTTTCGCCGACATCGCCAAGGCCGTCGGCATCAGCGACTACCAGCTGCGCTACTACCCGGCGTACAAGGCGATCATGGATTGCGTGGTCGGTGGCTGGATGCTGCCGCTGACCGAGGCCAGCGAGCGCGAGATGGAAATCTTCGTCGAGCTGATGCGCGATCAGGTCGCCGGCAACATGGTACGCACGCTGTTCCTCAATCGGCAGAAGGCGGCCAAGGCCGGACTGCTGGCGCCGACCAGCCCGTTTGCGACGGGCGATGGTGCGCTGCTGCCGGTGGTCAAGGCAGCGCACAGCAAGGCCAAGGCCGCAGCGCTGGGCGAAGAGCAGTTGCTGCTGGCCAGCGCGCTCGCGGCCCTGCGCGTGTGGGATGCCGGCAAGGTCGAGCAGGCAGAGCTCGCGGACCTGGCGGTGGTCAACGCCGGACTGTTCCCTTCTTATGCCGGCGGACCGTTCACCTATCTGCGCCAGCACGGCGCTGCGCGCGTGCGAGAACACGCACAGCAGGCCGCAGCTGTAGCAGCGGAGCTGTTTGCGGTGCCGGCGGCACTGGATCGTTTCGTCGCGTCTGCTGCGGCCTAAACAGCGCAGGGTTCCGGAATCATGGCCATGCCCAAGCTGCTATCGCTGCCGCAGGTCCTGGCTGAGCTCAAGCCTGGCATGAGCGTGTTCGTGCCCGGTATGTCGGGCGAAAGCCTGGCGCTGTACGAGGCCCTCAAGCAGCAACCGCAGGCGGCGGACGGCCTGCGCTTTCTGGGCGTTGGATTTCCCGGCATCAATCGCTCGGACTATCTGGGCCTGAACGCCAGCGCGCGTCAGCGTGCCTACTTCATGGGCCCCGGTCTGCGTCCTGGCCTGGCGGATGGCCGTGCGGAACTGGTGCCGCTGGATTATCCCGGCATCTACCGCGAGCTGTCCGCGATGGAGGACATCGACATCGCGTTCGTGCAGCTGTCGCCGCCAGACGCGGACGGTCTGTGCAGCCTCGGTGTGTCCTGCGACTTCCAGCCGGCGGTGTGGGCGCGTGCGCGCCGACGCATTGCTCACATCAATCCGCGCATGCCATGTACGCGCGGCAGCTTTCGGATTGCGTATGCAGATCTGGATGCGGTGTTTGAATCGGATGCAGACCTGCTGGTCTACGACGGCGGCACACCGAGTGAGGCCACGCGCGAGCACGCGCAGCGTGTGGCCAGTCTGGTGCGTGACGGCGACACACTGGAGTTCGGCGTGGGCAAGCTGCAGGCCGGAATACTCGGCTCGCTGACGGCGCATCGAAATCTGAAAGTCTGGTCGGGCATGGTGTCCCGCCCGGTGCTGCCGCTGCTCGACAGTGGCGCCATAACCGGGCGCGACGCGATTCAGGTCGGCCTCGCCCTGGGTGATACCAGCCTGTACGAGCGCTGCGCACAGGACGAAGCCTTCTACTTCCGTCCGGTCAGCGACACACACGATGTGCGGCAGATCGCTGCTATCGACAACTTCTGCGCCATCAACTCAGCCGTAGAGGTGGACTTGTTCGGGCAGGTCAACGCCGATTCGCTTAACGGCAAGCTGCTGGCTGGCGTCGGAGGTTTGCCGGCGTTTGCCGCAGGCGCGCTGCTCTCACGCGGTGGTCGATCAATCATTGCGCTACCCGCTGCCACCGACGATGGTCGCTTCACTCGCATCGTTGCCCAACTCGGCGCACCGGGGGTGAATGCGCTGCCGCGTAGCGCCGCCGACTACGTGGTGACAGAACACGGCATCGCCTCGCTGCGCGGCCTGAGCGTGCATCAGCGCGCGCAGGCCATGATCGACATCGCTGCCCCAGCGTTTCGCGAAGCTCTGGCATCGAGCTGGGCTGAAATTTCGAAGCGCTTGTAAGCCGCGGTTCGTCGGCGTTCGGGCCGATCTGGAGAAACCCTATTTCTTCAGCGCGTCGAACAGCGCATTTCCCAGCGAGCCACGCGCCGGTTCCGCGGATTTCGCCGGCCGCGTGTCGCGTCGTTCCGGGCGCCGCGTACTATCGCCACGTGCTGTGCTGGCCGCCGGTGCGCTGCCGTCGTCCTTCTTCATGCTCAGCGCGATGCGCTGACGCTTGAGATCCACGTCGACCACGCGCACCTTCACGATCTGGCCCGCCTTGACCACATCACGCGGGTCCTTGACGAATCTGTCGGCCAACTGCGAAACGTGCACCAGCCCATCCTGATGCACGCCGATATCGACGAACGCACCGAAGGCCGCGACGTTGGTGACGGTGCCTTCCAGCATCATGCCCGGCTTGAGATCGGCGACTGTGTTGATGCCTTCGGCGAAACTCGCGGTGCGAAATTCCGGACGTGGATCGCGGCCCGGCTTTTCCAGCTCGGCGACGATGTCGCGCACCGTCGGCAGGCCGAAGCGCTGATCCACGAACTGCTGCAAATTCAGGCTGCGTAGTGCGCTGCCGTCGCGCATCAGGTCGCGAACCTCGCGGCCGCAGGCCTTGACGATGCGGCTGGCCACTTCATAGGCCTCCGGATGCACGGCAGAGGCATCCAGCGCCTGATCACCGTCGCGGATGCGCAGGAAACCGGCGCACTGTTCAAAGGTCTTAGGCCCCAGTCGCGACACCTCCAGCAGCTGACGACGGCTGCGAAACGCGCCGTGCTGATCACGGTGGAAGACGATGGCATCAGCCAGCGATTCGCCCAGGCCGGAAACGCGGGCGAGCAGCGGCGCCGACGCCATATTCAGATCCACACCCACGGCGTTGACCGCATCTTCCACCACCGCGTCCAGCGCCTTGGCCAGCCGGAAGGTATCGACGTCGTGCTGGTACTGACCCACCCCGATGGACTTGGGATCAATCTTCACCAGTTCGGCCAGCGGGTCCTGCAGGCGCCGCGCGATCGACACCGCGCCGCGCAGGGATACATCCAGCTTCGGAAATTCGCGGGCCGCGAGCTCGGAAGCGGAATACACCGAGGCGCCGGCCTCGCTCACCACCCCGCTGCGCGGCCGCGGCTCAGGCTGCGCGGGCAGAATTTCCGCCACCAGCTTTTCGGTCTCGCGACTGGCCGTACCGTTACCGATCGCAATCAGCTCGACTCCGTGCTGGCGGATCAGTCTTGCGATCTCGGCCTGGGCACCGCGCAGATCATTGCGTGGCTGGAACGGATAGACCGTGGCAGTCTCGAGCAGCTTGCCGGTGATATCGACCACCGCGATCTTCACGCCGGTGCGGATGCCAGGGTCCAGGCCCAGAGTGGCGCGCGCACCGGCGGGCGCGGCGAGCAGCAGGTCTTTCAGATTGCGTGCAAAGACGTCGATGGCCTCCGCTTCAGCGCGTGTGCGCAGCTCCATCATCAGATCGACCGACAAACTCATGGACAGCTTCACGCGCCAAGTCCAGCGCACGACGTCCATCAGCCAAGCGTCGGCAGCACCACGCTCGGGCCGGATATCACGCGTTTGCGCGATGATCTTCTCGACCGGCTTGACGGTCGAAACATCCTCGGCGTCGACCTCGATGTCCAGCATCAGGATGTCTTCGTTACGCCCACGCATCATCGCGAGCGCACGATGCCCGGCGACCTTCGCATAAGGCTCGCGATGATCGAAGTAATCGGAGAACTTCGCGCCAGCTTCCTGCTTGCCGTCAACCACGCGCGCGCGCAGCACGCCACGATCACGCAAATTTTGACGCAGGCGCCCCAGCAGAGATGCGTCTTCGGCAAAGCCTTCCATCAGAATGTCGCGCGCACCCTCCAGCGCCATCTTGGTATCCATCACTTCGTCGCGCACAAAGGATTGCGCGGCCTCGGCCGGAATCTGCGTCCTATCCGCCAGCAGCAGCTCGGCCAAAGGCGCCAGGCCGCGCTCGCGCGCGATCTCGGCCTTGGTGCGGCGCTTGGGCTTGTAGGGCAGATACAGATCTTCCAGCTCTGATTTGGTGGTGACCGCGCACAGCTGTTCTTCGAGCGCGTCGCTGAGCTTGCCTTGGCTGCGGATCGATTCGATCACCGCGGCTCGACGATCCTCCAGTTCACGCAGATAGCCCAGTCGTTCTTCCAGCTTGCGCAGCTGCGTGTCGTCCAGACCACCGGTGAGTTCCTTGCGATAGCGCGCGATGAAGGGAACCGTTGCGCCCTCGTCGAGTAGCTCCACCGCTGCGGCGACCTGCACGGTCTTGGCAGCGATTTCCGTTGCCAGGGTCTGCAGGATGTGAAGACGGGTGTTGTCGGCGGTGGGACGCATGCGTCGCGGGCAGTGGGCAAAGGGCCGCGACAATACCGCTGGCCTTGCGCCAATCCAAGCGCCGAATCAGAGAGCACCGGAACGCTGCATTTCCATCGCAGTCGAGGCGCTATTGAATGGCGCATGCGTCTACCATTTAGGCGCTGCTATTCAGGAGGTTATACGTAATGTCTACACATCCGGATCGACTGCCGGTCATCGTCGGCGCGGGCGAAGTGGTCGATCGCAGTCGCAATCCAGCCGAAGGTCAGGAGCCGCTGGCCTTGATGTTGGCGGCGCTGCGCGCCGCGGAGCATGACGCTGGCGCCAACTTGCTCGGACATGTCGATTCGCTGGATGTGGTGTGCGAATACTCCTGGCCTTACGTCGATGCGCCGGGTCTGATTACCAAGGCGCTGGGGATTCAACCGCGCCATTCACTTTACGGTGAGGCCGGCGGCGAGAGCCCGGTGCGCTTCATTCACGAATCCGCGCTGCGAATTCTGCGCGGCGAGTGTGAGGTCGCGGCCGTGGTCGGAGCAGAGTCTGCATACACCACCGCGGCCGCCTGGAAGGCCGGCATCAACCTGCCCTGGGCGCATCGCGACAAGCACGCAAAACTACTCACCGGCAGAGAATTCTCCGCGCCGGTGGCGGTGGATCACGGCGTGGCCATCCCCACCAATGTCTATCCGTTCTACGAGAACGCGGCGCAGGCACACTGGGGGCAGACGCAGCGCAAGGCATTGGCCGAATCGGGCGAGATCTGGAGCCGCCATTCGGAGATTGCCGCCGACAATCCTTATGCCTGGTTGCAGCAGCGCTTCACTGCCGAAGGCGTCACCACGCCCAGCGAACGCAATCGGCTCGTGGCCTGGCCCTACACCAAGCACATGGTGGCCAATCCGCTGGTCAACCAGGGCGCTGCCATCCTGCTCACCAGTGTCGGCAAGGCGCGGCAGATGGGCATTGCCGATACGCAGATGATTCATATCTGGGGCGGTGCCGCTGCGAACGAGCCGCGCGATTACCTGCAGCGCGACCAGTACGTGCAGTCGCACGCGCAGAACGTCGTGTTGGAAACAGCCACCGCGATTGCCGGCGGCGATGCGCGCCAGTTCGAGGCGATGGAGTTGTACAGCTGTTTCCCCTGCGTGCCGAAGATGGCGCGGCGCAGCTTGGGACTACCGGCGACAGCGCGCATGACGGTCACCGGCGGTCTGAGCTTTTTCGGCGCGCCGCTCAACAACTACATGACCCATGCGGCGGCGGCCCTGGTGCGTGCGCTGCGTGCAGGTTCAGGTGCGCCGGGCCTGCTGTACGGACAGGGCGAGTACGTCACCAAGCATCACGCGCTGGTGTTAGCCACGCGTCCGCGCGAGGGCGTCTTGTCAGAAGACTTCCACGTACAGGCGCAAGCGGATGCAGGAAGCGGCGCCGTGCCGTCTTTCGTGCACGACTATGCGGGTTCTGCGACGGTGGAAACTTTCACGCTGATTTACGGACGCGATAACCAGCCCGAGTTTGCTTGCGTGATTGCGCGCAACCCGGCGGGCGAGCGCCTGATGGCACGGGTGCCCGCAAGCGACACGCGCTCGATCACGTGGCTGACCGATCTGGACGCGTGCCCGGTCGGCAGCACGGGTATCGTTGATCGGCTCGATGCCAAGCGTTTGCGCTGGTCGCTGAGCTGAGACTCGACCGATTCTTGGCCAAACGAAAACGAGGGCCTGAGCCCTCGTTTTCTGCACATCGCGCGACGCCGAACCGGAGTCGCATGGTCCTGTATCTCTACGTCCCTGCGAGGATGCTCCAGAGTTTGGCGAAGTCTGCTGAGCCGTCGGTGCCTTTGACTTGTTTGAGTGCGGTCTGGGCTTTGGCTTTGTTGTCGGCGTAGTAGTAGGCATAGCCCAGGTGCAGCTTGGCCTGGTCGGGGAATTTGAGTTCGCCCTTGGCAATGCCCTGTTCCATCATCGGCAGGCCCTTTTGTGCGTCGCCGTAGGTGACATAGGCCAGTCCGGTCTTGACCAGCGGGTCGCCGCTGGCCGCCTTGGCTGCCTGGGCATCGGTGCTGGCGATGATCTTCTTGTCTTCGGCAAAGCGCTTCTCGACCAGAGCCTTCAAGCGGTTCTGACGTTCAGTCTCCGCCGCCGTGCCGACGCCGAGCAGCTTCTTCTCAAAGCCTTCGTCGAGAATGGCCTTGGCTTCTCCGGGCAGACCCGCCTGGACGGAGAGCTGGACGGCTTCCATGTAGTCCTTGGACTGCTTGAGGTTGCCGGTGGCCCTGAGGAGCCGGTACATGTCCAGGTCGAGGTTTCGCGAGAAACCGGGCTTGGTGGCGGTGCGCTGGATGACGTCGGCCCAATATTCAGGAGTGGGGTAGTAGCGGACCAGCTTTTCCAGGGTCTGGGTGTAGCCGGTCATGTTGTTGATCTTGATCAGGCTGGAGGCGAGCAGCTTGAGTTGTTCTTCAGAGGGCTTGCGTCCGGCTTTCTCGGCTTCGGCCACGCCAGCAGCCGATTCCTGGGCGGATTTCTGGAAGTCGCCAGACAGGTAGTAGGCCTGGGGCAGGAAGTTGAGGACCTCAGGTTTGGTGCCGCCTGCAGCCTTGTAGGTCTGGATCCACTGAATGGCCTTGGGGTATTGCTTGGCCCGCAGGTAGGTGCCGGCCACGGCTTCGGTGATGCGCAGTTGTTCTTCGGGCGGCAGGCGCTTGGCGGCCAGGACCTTTTCGAAGGCCGCCGCAGCGCCGACCGCGTCACCCGCACCGGCGCTGGCAGCCCCGCGCATCTGGGCGATGACGAAGCTTTCGTAGTCGCTGAGCTTGCCGACCATTTCCGCTTCGGCGATCGGGCCCATGGCGTCCTTGAACTTCTTGTCCTGGATCAGCTTCTGGGCTTCCTGCAGGGGTTTGCCGACGGCCGGACGCAGGGCGTCTTTCTGGGCCTGGGCCGGGAGGCTCAGGCTGAAGGCCAGGCCCAGGCTCAGGGCAATCAGGAGAGGACGTAGCGTGCGAGTCAGCATGTGATGAATTCCTTTGTAAAGCGTGAGGCGTGCGCCAGTGAGGGGTGAAGGGTGAGGTCGCGCCTGCGGCGCTGTGAGGTCAAGCCAAGCAAGCTGCTTTTGCTTTTCCTCACAGGTCGCGCAGCGACCGGCCTCACGCCTCACGCCTCACTATTCAAAGCGTTCCGACCAAACCAATATTGGTGATGCCCAGACGCTGGGCCGTGGCCATGACACCGGCGACGTGCTTGTAGGCGACCAGACGGTTGGGACGAATGTGAAATTCAGGCTGCTGCGGCAAATCTGAAGCCTGCTGGAAGCGGTAGGCCAAATCGTTGCGGCTGGCCACGATGACGCTGTCCCAGTACACGGTGCCGTCAAAGTCGACTTCGATGTTGACGACCACCGGGGGTTCGGGCGGCGGGGCGTTGTTCTGGTTGACCGGCAGGTCCAGCTTCACCGCATGGGTCTGGATGGGGATGGTGATGATCAGCATCACCAGCAGCACCAGCATCACGTCGATCAGCGGCGTGGTGTTGACGTCCATGATCGGCTCAGGATCACCCCCACCGTCAGGACTGCCTACGTTCATGCTCATGGGTGTGTTCCTCAGCCTCTGGGCGGCGGTTCGGTGATGAAGCCGACCTTGACGATGGAGGCGCGCTGGCAGGCTTCGACGACCTTGTTGACGTTCTCGTAGCGGGTGTTGGCATCGCCACGGATATGCACTTCCGGCTGGGGCACCTGCACGGCGACTTCGTACAGGCGCTTGATCAGGGCTTCCTGATCGGCCACCGGGGCGGTGTTCCAGTAGATGTTGCCTTCGGTGTCCACCGCAATGGTGATGTTCTCCGGCTTGGTCTGCAGGGCCTGGTTGGCTTCCTTGGGCAGTTCCACCGGGATGTTTTCGATGGCCACCGGAATGGTGATCAGGAAGATGATCAGCAGCACCAGCATCACGTCCACCAAAGGCGTGGTGTTGATGGCGCTGATGGTTTCTTCTTCGCTGCTGCCGTCGTTGCCGACGCTCATACTCATGATTTAGCTCCGTAGGAGAAAGGTGAGGGGTGAGGACGCGCCTGCGGCGCTGCGAGGAAAGTCAAAAGCCAGGTCAAACAATTCGGTCTTCCGCTTCATGCTTCTGCTTTCCTTCACAGGTCGCGTAGCGACCGACCTCACTTCTCACAGCGCCGCAGGCGCGTCCTCACGCTTCAACGCTGTGCTCAGGCCTTCTTCTCACCCACACGCGTGCCCGACAGCAACACGCTGTGCAGGTCGGCAGAGAAGGCGCGGACGGAGTCCATGGCCTGCTTGTTACGACGCACCAGCCAGTTGTAGCCCAGCACCGCCGGCACAGCCACGGCCAGACCGATGGCGGTCATGATCAGGGCCTCGCCCACGGGACCTGCGACCTTGTCGATGGAGGCCTGGCCGGAGATGCCGATGGCGGTCAGGGCGTGGTAGATGCCCCAGACCGTGCCAAACAGACCGACGAAGGGGGCGGTAGAGCCGACCGTGGCCAGAACCGCCAGACCGCCGGTGAGGTTGGAGTTGATGGCGTCGACCGCACGATTGACGCTCATGGTGATCCAGCTGCTGCGGTCAATCTGTTCCACCATGGTGCCTTCGTGATGGGCGTCGGCGCTGACGCCGCGATCGACGATGTACCAGAACGGGCCGCCCTTCTTGAGACTGTCCATGCCGCTCTTGACGCTGTTGGCGGTCCAGAATTTCTTGTCGGCGGCCTTGGCTTCGCCCAGCAGCTTCTGCTGTTCAATCAGCTTGACCACCAGGATGTACCAGGTGGCCGCCGACATGATGATGAGGATGAACAGGGTGCCCTTGGACACAAAGTCACCGTGCTTCCACATGGCTTCCAGGCCATAGGGGTTTTCAATCTCGACTTCTTCGCCCGCCGCCGCAGGGGCTTCGATGGAGATGGCTTCGGTGGAGATGGCTTCGGTGGAGATCGGATCCGAGGCGATGGCGGCGTCGTCCTGGGCGTAGCTGGGAAGAGCCACGCTCAGAAGACCCAGCAGCAGGGCCAGCGAGGCCACGCGGGAAACCATAGCCTTCAGGGGGGCCTTGAGGCCGGACGACAGGGTGCTCAGCATGACAGGAGACTCCTCAACGTTTGAACGACGACGCACACGTGATTAAGAGAGAAAACCAGATTCCAGATAAATCCCAATGCAAATCCCGAAACCCAAACCTTACTTGGGCACCACCCAGCGGTAGTTGATCGAGAACCAGGAGGCCTCGGGCTGTCCGTTGTTGGTGCCGACAATGAATTTGCAGCGGCTAAAAGCGCGAATCGCCGCATCGTCCAGACGCTTGTGTCCGCTGGAGGTGTCGATCTTGCTCTGCTCAACCTTGCCGTCCACGCCAATCAGCAGGCTGATGCCGGAGACACCGCTCTCGCCCAAACGCTCAGAGGCGGCCGGGTATTCAGGTTCACGACAGGCGCGCGGGCTGCCCTTCAAGTCAATCTTGGGGGCCACACGCGGAATCTTCTTGGGCGGCGGCGCCTTGACGTTGGTGGTCTGGGTGATCGCCGTGGTCGGCGCCAACGGTGCAGCAATGACAATGTCCGGCGGCGGCACAAACGGCGGCGGCGGCGGTTCAAATTCAGGCTTGGGCGGCGGCGGCTCCTCCGCAGGCGGCGCAATCTCTTCAATAATCTTGGTCTCAATCGGCGGCGGCAGCAAGGTCATGTCCGTGCGCGACAAACCCGCCAATAGACCCCACACCAGCAGGATGTGAAAACCCACCACAAAACCAAGCCCAACCGCTCGGTTCTTCGCATGGGCTCCACCGTCAGCTCCAAAATTCATCCCGCCAGCTCCATCCGTTCACGTCCAAATCCCACACGATCCAAACGCACCACTCTTCGTTCGTTCACGACAACCGGACCCAAGCATTAAGAGCTTGGAAACGGCAACGTCAGGCGATGTGCGCCCTGAAGTGCCACGGTCCTGCGTGTCTTTGTATTTTCTGGGGACGACTTCCCACTGCACTGTAGGAGCCACCCTCTAATCGTAACTAAGGCATACAGTCTGCAAACGTATCAAACTAATGTCAATGCCAGGAGACTAAACGAGTTAGATGACAGCCCGAAGGCTTCGAACTTAGCCCTTTCGCCCGTCAAACCATATCGCGGCGATTCTGGACGCGTTCGTAGCAACTCGATATCAAAATCCAATACAGCCCATTCATTACGTTTACGCTAAAGCTATAAACAAAGGGCCTTGCTGCCAAATTTCAGTCGTATGGTACCCAACCAACGTATCAAAATAATGGAGAGCGCTCATGCTGAAAATTCATCACCTGGTGCTGTCGCGCTCGGAGCGAATCGTCTGGCTGGCCGAGGAACTCGGATTGCCCTACGAACTGGTTCGACATGAACGCGATCCCGCGACTTTTCGGGCGCCGGCACATTTGAGGACCTTCTCGCCCATGGGCAAGTTTCCGGCAATTCAGGACGGCGCGCTGAGCTTGGCCGAATCCGGCGCGATCATCGAGTACCTGCTGGGCAAGTACGGCGCAGGGCGACTGCGGCCTGCAGCCGATTCGAACGACTACCCGGCGTACCTGCACTGGATGCACGCGGCCGAGTCCACCTTGATGCTGCCGGTGCTGTTCGAACTCCTGGGCGCGATGTGCCAGGTCAAGGCACCGCTGATGGACGGTTTCACACAGGGGGAATACCAGACCGTGCTCGGCTATCTCAACGAAGTGCTGACGAAACAGGAGTACGTTGCCGGTGACCAGTTCACTGCCGCCGACATCATGGTCGGCTACACCCTCGCGCTGGCCATGGGCTCTGCGATTCCCGCGATGAAATCCAAACTCGACTTCAATGCCTGGCCTGCGGTGCTGGCCTACATGCAGCGCCTCGAACAGCGACCCGCCTTCATCAAATCCAAGCAACTCTGCGCCGCCTGACATGGACTTTTCGCTCTCAGCAGAACTACGCGACCTGCAGGCGCGCACGCGCCAGTTCATCGCGGACCACGTGATCCCCTTGGAGAACGATCCGCGCCAGCACGCGCACGGCCCGGAAGAATCGCTGCGCGACGAACTGGTGGCGCGTGCGGGACGCGCGGGCCTGCTCACCCCGCACGCCTCGACTGCGCTCGGCGGTATGGGGTTGTCGCATATCGCCAAGGCCATCGTGTTCGAGGAAGCCGGTTACTCGCCCTTGGGGCCGATTGCGCTGAATATCCACGCCCCTGACGAGGGCAATATCCATCTGATGGAAGAGGTCGCCACACCGCAGCAGCGCGAACGCTGGTTGCGGCCGCTGGTAGAGGGCCGCATCCGCTCCTGCTTCGCCATGACCGAGCCCGCGCCCGGCGCCGGTGCCGACCCTTCCATGCTGCAGACCATGGCGATCAAGGATGGCGACAGCTATTTGATCAGCGGCACCAAGTGGTTCATCACCGGCGCTGAAGGGGCGAGCTTCGCCATCATCATGGCGAAGATGAAAGACGGCTCGGCGACGATGTTTCTGGCTGACATGAATCAGCCCGGCGTGCGTCTTGAACGCTTGATGGATTCGCTGGACTCCTGTTTCGTCGGCGGCCACGGCGTGCTGCACTTCGATAACTTGCGCGTACCTGCGGCGGATGTGCTCGGCGAGATCGGTCGTGGTTTCCGCTATGCGCAGATCCGTCTGGCACCGGCGCGACTGACGCACTGCATGCGCTGGCTCGGCCAGGCCCGCCGCGCACACGAGGTGGCCACGGCCTATGCGCGCAAGCGCACGGCCTTCGGCAAGCCGCTGGGCGAACACGAGGGTGTGGGCTTTCAGCTGGCCGACAACGAAATGGATCTGCACAGCGCGCGGCTCAGCATCTGGCACACCGCCTGGGTGCTGGACCAGGGAAGCAAGGGCAATGTCGAATCGAGCATGACCAAGGTCATGGTGTCCGAAGCGGTGTGGCGCGTGGTGGATCGTTGCGTGCAGGTTATGGGGGGTCAGGGCGTGACCTCGGAAACCATCGTCATGCGCATCTTCAAGGACATCCGCGCGTTCCGGATCTACGACGGGCCAAGTGAGGTGCATCGCTGGAGCATCGCGCGCAAGCTCATCGGCAACGCCTGATCAGGCTCCCATCCGCGACGTGATCGCTGCGTGACGGGCCCTCGCCGGCTGCGTCTACGCGGCGCGTCGACGCAGCCGCACGCGCAGATGTTGCGGCACCAGCGTGAAGCTGAAGAGTTCGGACACGGGCTTGTCGCCGGGCACGGCCTGGATATCGAAGTTGCGCGCCAGCATCAGCGCCACGCTGCGCAACTCGGCCAGCGCCAGATTGCGTCCCGGGCACATGCGCGGGCCATAGCCAAACGGCAAAGTGATGGCGCGTCCGGGGCCCGCATCGGCACCGACCGGGATCTCGTCACGCGGCTCGAAGCGCGGCGTGGGGCTGGAGCTGGGCGCACAACCCGCCGCCGCGCGCACCAGCATGAATAGATCCGTGCCGGCCGGAACCTGCACGCCGCACAGTTCGCTGTCGCGCAGTGTGGAGATGCCCCAGATCGGCGCGATGGGTCGCAAGCGCAGGGTCTCGTTGAGCGCCGCGTCGGTGCGACGCAAATAAGGCGGCAGCAAATCCGCGCGCGGTACCTCGGCTTCAGCGCCTGTCAGCTCGCCGAGCAGGCTGTCAGCCTCGGCCCGCATGCCGGCGTACACCGCCGGATTTTCGCAGCAGTGATGGATCAGCCAGGCCAAGGTATTGGCCGTGGTGTCCTCACCGCCGAGCAGCACCGTGACGGCGTTGGCGAATACATCCTGTTCGCTGAGGCTGTCTGGATCCTTTTGTTGTGCGATCAGCAGTGCCTCGATGAAGCAGGTCGGCGCGTCGTGCAGCTGTGGATGGCTACGCAGGCGTTCACGTGCCTGCTCGATCAAGGCCCCCACTTCTCTGCGCAATGCCTGCAGCGCGCGGTCGAGCGCGCGATCAGCCGGCAGCTTGAACCAACGCCAGTAGGGAAAGGGAGCAGCGATGCGTCGCGCCAGCGCCGGAAAAATCTGATTGAGATGCCGCTGAATCACGTCCTCGCCCTGCTCCAGGGTATTGGCCGCGTGTCCGAGCGCGAACTGCATGGTGACGTCGACGGTATAGCGCATCAGTTCGGCCGCCACGTCCAGCGCCTCGCCGCGATCAGCCGCCGCCTGCCAGCGACGCAACAAGCGCTGGGTGATGCGGGCCAGATGCTGGTGAAACCCGCGCAGCTGCTGGGCGTTGAGCGAGGCCATCCAGACGCGCCGCTGTCGCCGCCAGGTTTCACCTTCGGAGGTGAATACGCCGTTCAGGCCCATCTCGACGGCTACCGGCTGGTAGCTGCGCATGCGCGAATAATGATCCGGTCGCTCGCGCAGGATGTCATGCGCCGCGTTCAGATCATTGATCACCAGAAATTGGCGGTGCGCGGCGGTGACACGAAACACCTTGCCCAGCTGCTGCGACCATTCTTCCAGCTGCAGATGCAGACGCGGCGGATCCAGCTGCAGCGCATTGCCCAGCAGCGGCAGGCCGCGTGGTGTGGGCAAGTCGGAGATACGACGCGGGGCGGTGATCGTGTTCATGCCCCGTACTGTACGTCGCTCAGCTGAGCAAGCGGCCTTCGCTGATGGTCAATACGCGTCCGCAGCGCTGGGCCAGGTCGGCGTCATGCGTGACCAACACCAGGGTGGCGCCGCGTTCGCGATTGAGCTGAAACAACAGCTCGATGATGTCGGCGCCGGTGGCGCTGTCCAGATTGCCCGTGGGTTCGTCGGCAAACAGGATGGAGGGGCCCGCGGCAAACGCGCGGGCGATGGCCACACGCTGCTGCTCGCCACCGGACAGCTGGTAGGGATGATGTCCGGCGCGCTGGGCCAAGCCGACCTGTTCCAGCGCCAGACGCGCACGCTCGGCGGCGTCGGCGTGCCCGGCGAGATCCGCGCCAAGCCTTGCGTTTTCCAGCGCGGTAAACCCGGCGAGCAACTGGAACGACTGAAACACAAAGCCGACGCGGCCGGCGCGCAAACGCGCACGGGCGTCTTCGCTCAGCGGGCCCAGATCGGTGCCGGCCAGTTCGATGCGTCCGCGCGTGGGTCGATCCAATCCGGCGAGCATGGACAGCAAGGTGGTCTTGCCCGAGCCGCTGCGACCGACGATGGCAACCGATTCGCCCTGGGCGATGTCCAAGCTGACCTTGTCCAGGATCGTCAGTCGCGTATCGCCGCTGCTAATCTCGTGCGTGACCGCTGCCGCGCGCACCGCCCAACTCAGTTCTGTTCCCACATCGCGTGCCATGTCATTCCGATTTCTGTTGGTCCTGCTGATCAGCCTGATGTGCCTGCCGCCGCTGTCGGCGGCACCGACCACGCCGACCCTTCTGGTCTTGGGCGATAGCCTGTCTGCCGGGTACGGCCTGGATGCGAATCAGGGTTGGGTGCATCTATTGAAGCAGAAGCTGCGCGACGAGGGCTTTTCTCATCAGGTGATCAATGCCTCGGTCAGCGGCGAGACCACCGCCGGCGGACTCGCCCGCCTTCCTGCCCTGCTAGACCGTCACCAGCCGCAAATGGTTCTGGTGGAGCTGGGCGGCAACGACGGGCTGCGCGCCCTGCCGCTGCCGGCACTGCGTCGCAACCTTGAACAGATCGTCGACCTGACGCGCACATCCGGCGCCGAACCGGTGCTGTTCGAAATGCGTATTCCGGAAAATTACGGGCCCACGTACACCGAGGCCTTCACCCGCGCCTTTACTGAAATTGCCGCGCAGAAAAAGACCCCGCTGGTGCCGTTCCTGCTGTCGCGCTTCGCCACCGACCCCGCGGCGTTTCTGGACGACGGCATTCACCCCAGCGCCAAGGCACAGCCGATCATTGTGGAAACGATCTGGCCGTTTCTGAAACCACTGCTTGCCGCTGATCGCTAGGCATAGCCGTAGCGCTTAGCCAACTCGAGTGTTTCGGGAGCGAAGGTCTGAGCGTCCGTACGCCAGGGCAAGGGTGCGTCGAGCCGGGGCTGGGCCGCTAGCGCCACATCCGCTTCCGGCAGTGCTTCCAGCACCTCCGCTTCCAGACCGTAGGGCGCGGCGCGTGGACCATAGCCAGCGAACACCCAGTCATCCGGGCGCGTCATCGCGGCCTGTGCCGCAGGTCCGGCGTCCAAATGCAGCCACTGACCGAGCAGGCGCGCGAGCACGCCAGGATCAGCGTCGACTTGCTCGATCTGTACCCGTTGCGCGTGGACACCGGGTCGACGCAGCAGCGCCTCGATGTTGGCGTTGGCGCGCACCCAGGCGATCTGCGGATCGACCACGGCGGGCGCAGGACTCAGACGGTGATCCTTGTAGTCCGGCGGCACGAACAGACGATCGCGCGCCCAGGCCGCGAGCAGACAGCCCTGCGTCCAGGGATGACGCAGGACGTGCAGCAGCGCCGCCTGTGGTAGTTGCGTGTGCATTCGACGCAGATCCACGGGGCGCATGGCGTGAGCCGAAGCCGGCACCACCAGACGACGCGGCGCGACCTTGTGCGCGAGATGCTCCAGCACCTGCGCGCAAGACGAGTCACGCCGCGCGTTCAACCAATCCTGCGCGGCGACGATGTGCTCGTCGGTCTGCGCGCCGAACTCCAGCTCGGCGAGCGCGCGCAGCAGACCATCGAAGCTCGCGCCCTGATCGAGTTCAGCAATATCCAGCAACCCGCCGACATCGTCGGCCAGAAACAGATTGAGTTCCGGCAGCGCGTATAACTGCGGATGCCCGGCAAGTTGGCCCGCCAGGTACGACACACCGCTGAAGGGCGCGGCGAGCACAAACATCGGCGCGCGCATGTCGCTCACTGGGTGCTGCCCAGCCACACTTCGGCGCCGCCGCGCGCATTGGGCACGTAACGCCACTGCCCTTCACGCTTGACCGCGATCTTCGGCCCGAAAGGATTGGCGGTGCCGATGAACAAACCGAAGGGCGTCGACGCGAAATTGCGAATGCCCCAGTTGAACTTGTTGTTGAAGCCCGAGCGCGTCACCGCCTCCCAGTGCACGCCGTCTTCGCTGCGCCAGACCTCGCAGCCGCCGAGCAACCCGGCGAGTCGCTCCGGACCCCAGCGCTGCACCATGGCGAGCACGTCCTCCGGCCAGGTGTGCACCGGCAGATAGGGCATCAGGTTGGCCCAATTGAGCGTGCCGGCGTAGAGATGACCGTCGTGCACCGCCATGCGCCAGACATAGCCGTTGAATAGCGAATCGAAACCAGCAGACAAACCCGACAGCGGATACTTCAAACCGTCGGGCGTGATGCGCGCCTCGCCCATGATCAGGTCCCAGGAATCATCCGGGCGCACGCGCACGATCTCCGCTGCGGCCGGACCAATCTGATGCTCGCGGTGAAAGCCGCCATTGATGATCCCGTAGCTGATGTAGAGCGCACCCTTGAACTCGCAGATCGCGCCGGCCACTTCGTTGTGCACGCCGCGATACGCGCCCTCGTGCAGCACGCGCGTCCAGGTGTAGGGCGGCGCACCGCCGCGCGTTTTCCACACTTCACCACCGCTGACCGGATTGACCGTGCCGGCGTAGAGATGGCCGTCGTACTCGCCCATCTCGAAGATGGTGAGGTTGTCCTTGTTGCCGAAGCCCTCGTCGTTGACCGGCTGCCAATGACCTTCGTGCAGATTGTCGGTGGCGTAGATCACCGCTTCTGATCCGATGTCCTGCGAATACCCTTTCGCTGTGCCCGACGCAGTAGGGCTGGTGTGTACTCTTCCCTGGAATGGCTGCAAGGTTCTGCACGCGCGCACCGCCGGCCCCCAGGGCGGGCGAGTGACCGGTGCGAAGTTCACACCGTCTTCGCTACGCAGAATGTCGGGTGAGTGTGCGAGATGCGGCGACCAGGACGACACGTACAAACAGGGATGCGGATCGCCCGCGCTTTCAAACACCGCCATGCCGCGAAAGCCGATGTAACTCGGCACGCCGGGCTTGCCGTTCTTGCCGGTGACGGTCGGCGACTTGTACACGCGCAGCCACTGCTCGGTTTCCGGCGTGTACTGCCAGATCTCGGCGCAACGGTCGATGGAATACAGATCGTCCGGCGCCTCGATCGGCCAGGGCTTCATGTTCGGCGGCGGCACCGCCATGCGCATCGCCGCCATGCTGGCGCGCGAGGTGCCCGCATAAATTTTGCCGCGGAACCAGGCCATGCTGTGCACGTAATGGTTCCAGCCATCGCCGAAACCGGACGGCGCGGTGAGGCGGAAATCCGCCTCACGCAGCGGCGTGCCATGAGCTGTCACGGAATCCAGGACCAGACTTCCACCAGCAGGAAGCGCATCAGTGCCTTGGTGAACACCATGATCGACAGCTGCCAACCGGCGTCGATCTTGGCATTGCCGGTCATGCCGGTCTTGAGAAGGTTCTGCGGATCGGCCACCACCATCTGCACGCGCACGACCTTGCCGTAGGCACCGGCTTCCGCAGCGGGCGCAATGCTGCGCACCTTGCCGTCGAAGCTGCTGCCGGGATAGGCCCAGGGTTTCGCGGTGGCCTCAGCGTCGACCTCGATTTCGCCGATCACCGATTCCGGCATGCGGATTTCGGCGAGCAATTCACCGGTGTCCTGGATCACCGCCAGCAGCGCGCCACGATCCATGAACTGGCCGCGCGAAAACTGCAATTGCGAGGACACGATGCGGCCGTCAATCGGCGCCTTGATGGTGGTGTACTCAAGTTCCTGGCGCTGATAGCTCAGCTCCGCTTCCACGCGCCGCACCTCGGCTTCGAGCGCGGCCAGTCGCTCGTCCTGGGCCGGGCTTTCCACCAGCTCCAGTGCGCGTCGCGCTTCCAGCAACTGCTGCGCGGCCACGTCGGCCGCGCCGCGTGCGCGATCATATTCCTGCGGCGTCACCGACTTGCCCTTGTAGGCCTGGGTGATGCGTTCGGCCTGCGAGCGCGCGATGTCAGCCGAGGACTTGGCCGTCACCACCCGCTGCCGCGCCACTTCCAGTTCCTCGTTACGCGCGCCCTTGCGCACCAACGCGAGTTCCGACTGGAAGCGCGCCAGCTCGGCTTCTGCCGCGGCCACACGGGCCTTGGCGCTGGCCTCATCGAGCTTGGCAATCGGCTGACCGGCCTTCACCACCTCGCCTTCCTTGGCCAGCACCTCGCGCACGTCGCCGGCAGTCAGCGCGCGCACGTCGGCACGATTGCGCGGCAATACCTCGAAGTCGCCGCTGGGCGCATAGGGATAGGGAATCAGGCAGATCAGTGCGACCACGCCAGCAATGATTTTCTGCTTGCGCGTGGGCCGCCAGTTCTTGTCGGGCCAACCCATGCTGCTGCGCACCGTTCCCGACCGGATGTACTGCTTCTGCATATAAACCCCCGACACCGCCAGCATGATGAGAAATCCGGTTCCACTGAACCGCTCGACCAACCACGTCCCGACAAACAACAGCAACAGCACGAACACCGTCAGCACAAACGCGAAGATCGCCGCCGCGTACCAAGCCAGGCTGCGCCGCGACAAGGGCCACGCCTGCGTCTGCCAGGGACGTCGACGGCCGAACAAGGCGATCATGGCCTCGTTGCGCAGGTCCAGATTGTCCAGCGCATTGCACAGCAGAAAATAGCCGTCGAAGCGCGCCAGCGGATTGATGCGGAACAGGCTCACCACCAACGACAGCAGTGCCGTCATCACCGCGATGCGTGCGATCACCGGCTGCGTCTGCGCCACCAGAAACCAGACCAGCACACTGAGCACGAACAGACCACCGCTGCCGATCAGCGCAGACGCCACGATCCGCAAGCGCGCGGCCCGACCGGCGCGTTCGGCAGCGCCCGCCGTATCCACGAATAGGCGCGGAATCCGCAGCCCGGCCACGCTGAACAACAGACCGAGTTGCGGATGCTCCGGCGTGTAACGCTGAATCGCCGCAGCGCGCGCGCTGGCAGCAAAGAGATTGGCCAGGTAGGCGCCCGTGAGCGTGCCGGCAATCAAGCGAAAGCCGCCGTAGCCCTGCTCGATGTGCTGCAACCACTCCAGCCGATGCGTGATCGCCACCGTCAGTGCAGTGGCGAGCAGCACGAAGAACGCGAACAGCGTGACGCGATCTCGCAAGGGCCACAGCAACAGACGGCCGAAGCCGATGAAGAACGCCGGCGACAGCGGCACGTCGATGCGATTGGCCTGACCACGCAGGCCGGTGACCAGACCGGTCAGCGCGCCGGTCAGACCCGGCCCATTGCGCGACCCAGGCAGCGCCGACGGCGGCATCGCGTTGCCGCCGTCGACCACGCGATCCACGCCCTCGCCGGTCCAGCCGCGCCACGCCGCTTCGGCGTCGCTGTGGGCCGGCGTAGGCAAGGGCTCGTTGCGTCCTGGACGCAGCAGCCCGGCAATCGCCAGATCCGCCGCGAATCCTTCGAGACGCGAGCGCGTGATGCGGATGCGCAATTGTTCCAGCGCCTCGCGACAAATCTGTTCGCCGCTGCGCAGGCCGTCGAACAGCGAGGCGAGCTCGAAATCGCTGCGATCGAGTTGCGCGCCCTCGCCGCCATGCACGCTGGCGATCTCCATTCGCTGATCATCGAGACGAGAAACCTCTCCCGGCTCAAAGCGGCGATACGGCAAGGCGTCCATGCTCGCGCGGACTCAGATCATTCAGGGCTGCGACTCGTACACGCGCAGCAGTCGATCAAAGCGGATCAGGTCGGCGTTGGCCAGATTTCCCGCCGCGCGCTTGAGCCGCAGCGAATCGAGCATGAAGGCGTAGCGCGCGGCGGAGTATTCACGCTCGGCCTCGAAGCGATCCTTGATCGCACGCAGCACATCGGCGGTGGTGCGCGTTCCGGCGTCGAAGCCGCTGACGGTCGCAGCCTCGGCCTCACGCGCGGCGTCCAGCGCCGTGCGCTGCACCGGCACGCGCGTCATGCCGTTATTGGCGGCGTGAAACGCCAGTTGCGCGTCGCGCACGCTGGTCGCCACCGCGGCGTCGAACAGCGCTTCGGCCGCGACGCGGCGCGCCTCGGCTTGGGCGATGGCGGCGCTGACCGAGCCGCCGGAGTAAATCGGCATGCTCAGCTGCACACCGACGCGGCCTTCGGTCTCCTCACGATCACCTTGCAGGCCGCCGCCGGATTCGAGTCGATAGGCGCTTGCCGCCGCATCGAGCTTGGGCCAGCGCAGCTTGTGCGCCTTGTCCACCTCCAGCGCAGCGATCTGTGTGCTGACCTGTGCCGACAGCACCGCCAAGCTCTGCGTACGTGCGCGCTCGACCCAGTCGCTCATGCGCGCGGGTTCGGGCCGCGTCAGCACCATGCCCTCGGGCAGCGTCTTGAGTCGGGCGTAGGGCTTGCCGGCGATCAGTTCTAGCGTGGCCTGCGCTGCTTGCAGGCCGGTCTCGGCTTCGAGCGCACCGAACTCGGCGCGCGCCTGCTGCGCTTGCGCGGCGCGCTGTTCGGCGTCGGTGACCAGGCCGGCGGCGTGGCGCGTCTGCACCTGTTCCAACTGCCGCGCCAGGGCCTCGCGCTCGGCCTTGGCGAAGGCGCCGAGGTCTTGCGCCGACAGCACGGCGAAATAGGTTTCGGCCACGCTCAGCAGCAGCGTGTCCTCCTCGGTATCGAGCTGGAAGCGCGCCTGGGTGCGGGCGAGTTCGGCCTGGTCGCGCGAAATCAGCAGTTCCGGCCGATACAGCGGCTGGGTCAGCTGCACGCCGATCAGGCTGCGATCGAAGTCGTCTTCGTTATCAACCGCGGCGATGCCAAAAAACTGGCCCTGGATATCCTCGTGCACGTAGTCGTAGGTTGCGCGCAAACCGATCTGCGGCAGCAGCTGGCCACGCGCCTGTTCATGGACCTGGTTGATGGCTTCGAACTGCGCCAGCCGCGCGCGAAACGCGGCGTTGTTCTTCAACGCATCGCCGTACACCTGGATCAGCCCGGCCGGCGCCGAGGAACCGGCCGACTGCGCCAGGGCGGCGCAGGGGATCAGCGTGGAAGCAAACAAGGCCACGCCCCAGCGCGGCAGCCTGCGGGTCAGCATCATGGGAAGACGCCCTTCGACTAAGAAAATTGAACGGCGCCGAGCGGACTCGCCGTATTCAGGCCCGCAGTCTAGCCGCAGGCTAGAGGCGGTGCGACCCGGCGAGCCGCGAAAAATTACCGTCAGTCCGGGACACAACAAGCGCCCTCACAGCGATCATTTTCGCGGCGTCTACCGCGACCTCACTCAAGGACAGCCTCCATGTCGGACTCCCCCGTACACCTCTAAGGTCGAAAATGGCCTGGCCCGCCTGCGCTTCACCGAAGCCGCACGCGGCAATCCGATTGACCTGTCGTTGTGCAACGCCATCTGCGCCGCAGCCAACGAGCTGTCCAGCCGCAGCGATCTGCGTGCGGTGCTGGTGACGGCCGAGGGCAAGGCCTTCAGCTACGGCGGCGACATCGCCAACTTCGTCGCCAAGCCCGACGACCTGCCGGCCGAAATCAAGCGGATGACCACGACCATGCACAGCGCGGTGGCGCGGTGGCGCGCTTGCAGCGCATGGACGCGCCGGTGGTGGTGGCCGTGCACGGGATCTGCGCCGGCGGCATGACCGCCTTTGTCGCCGGCTGCGACGTGGTGGTGAGCGCCGAGTCGGCCAAGTTTGCCGATGTCGTGGATCGCGCGGGTGACGTCGGCGGCGCGATCATCAAAGCGGAACGACGCGGCCATCCACACGGCAATCGGCGTGATGAATTCCAGCGACAGCAGCGCGCAGGACACCATCTGCGTGTCGGCCAGCGCCTTGGCGCCGTCGATGCGCTTGATCTGACCTGAGATCGCGATGCCATACGGCACCAGCATGGCCGGACCACACCAGATCAGAACTCGCTGGACATGGGCTTCCACAGTCTTGTCTCCCCCAGAGCTTTGCTGGCGACGATATTTCTGCGCAGCATTAGACCGATGGAGCAGGCCGCTTCACAACATGATCGATGATGCAGATCAGGCCGATTGTGTGTCCGTTCCGGACATGATCGAGCGAACGCAGTTCAGAACGCGTCGCCCGGCACATGCACGAAGCCGGTCATGAGCACACGCGCGGAGCGTGACATGATGGCTTTCTTCACCACCCATTGATCGTGCTCGCGTGCGGCCGCGGCACCGACGCGCAGCGAGCCGGAGGGATGGCCGAAGCGCACCGCCTCGCGCGCGCCGCCGCCGGCCGCAAGATTCACCAAGGTGCCGGGAATGGCCGCCGCGGTACCAATCGCAACGGCCGCGGTGCCCATTATCGCGTGGTGCAGCTTGCCCATCGATAGCGCGCGCACGTTCAGATCAATGTCGCTGGCCTTGATCCGCTTGCCGCTCGATGCGGTGTAGTCGGTCGGCGGCGCGACAAACGCGACCTTGGGCGTGTGCTGGCGCGTAGCTGCTTCCTCCGGCCTCGATATCAGGCCCATGCGCAGCGCGCCTGCGACTCGGATGGTCTCGAATTTCGCGAGCACCTCCGGCTTGGTGTTGATGGCCTCGCGCAACTCGGTGCCAGTGAAGCCGATCTCGGCTGCGTTCACGAACACGGTCGGAATGCCGGCGGTGATCATCGTCGCCTTGATGATGCCCAGGCCCGGCACGTCGAGGTCATCGACGAGATGACCGGTGGGGAACATCGAGCCGCCTTCGTCGCCGTCGTCTGAAGGATCCATGAATTCCAGGACGATTTCCGCTGCGGGAAAGGTCACGCCGTCGAGCTCGAAGTCGCCGGTTTCCTGCACCTGGCCGTTGCTCACTGGCACGTGCGCGATGATGGTTTTCTTGATATTGGCCTGCCAGATGCGCACCACGCAGGTGCCGTTGTCCGGCACGCGCGCCGGGTCCATCAGCCCGGCATGAATGGCGTACGCACCCGCTGCGGTGGAGAGATTGCCGCAGTTGCCGCTCCAGTCGACGAAGGCCTTGTCGATCGAGATCTGGCCGTACAGGTAGTCCACGTCGTGACCCGGCTGCGCGCTCTTGGACAGCATCACGCACTTGGATGTGCTGGACGTGGCACCGCCCATGCCGTCGATGTGCGCGGCGTAGGGATCGGGCGAGCCGATCACGCGCAGCAGCAATTGGTCGCGCGCCGCGCCCGGCACCTGGCAGCGCTCAGGCAGATCGCTGAGCTTGAAGAACACGCCTTTCGACGTACCGCCGCGCATGTAGGTGGCGGGGATTTTGATTTGAGGAACGTGGGCCATGTCAGAGTCTCAACAGGTTATCGGAGGTGGCGCCGGGCACGGTGCCGATGGCAATGCGGTCGTCGAACGTCACCAGACGGCCCTCGTGCTCGACCGCCAGCGCCAGCAGGTAAGCCTCGGTAATCTGCGCGGGGCCATGGAGCCGTTCAAGATTGACGTGACAAGGATTCAGCACACTGAGGCCGTCGGGCCAGAACGCATGCACGGCCTCATCGGTGAATCGACCCAGCCGTTCGGCGACCGCGCGCATCGGCAGTGGTCTCGGATAGCGCGGTTGGGCCAGGATGCGCAGACAGCCGTTCTGGGTCAGCGGGCAAGACGCCCAGCCGGATTCGGCGTGTTCGACAAACCAGTTCAGTGCAATGCGGTGCTGCGCATGTCCGCTGTCGAGCAGCGCGATCAGGACGTTGACATCGAGCAGCGCGCGCATCAGATGCCCAGTTCGTCCCTGAGCTGATTGATCTGCTCATTGGTGACCACGACACCACGCGACGGGAACGGGCGCAGGCCATAGCGCGCAGCTTTCTCAGCGACCCCATCCTGAGACGGCTGTGCCGCGTCAGTATCGCCACCTCCATTCAAGCCCTTGCGCATCAGATCCGACACCACGCGGCCGGCACTCTTGCGCTCTCGCCGCGCCAATTCCTTGGCCGCTGCGAGCAGATCGTCGTCAAGATCGAGGGTGGTGCGCATCACGAGCTCTCAGATGATTTGATGCGATGATGCTATCACATCAATGCAAGGGTTCGGCGGCCTCGAGGATCACGCACCTTGCGGGTGTCGCCGCAGACACCAGTGACGGCAATCTCGAATTAACGGCCAATGGCGGCGTAACCACAAGACGCCGTAGGCCGACGCGTCGGCCAGCCCGGCCCAGAGGCACCACACCACCCAGAAGCTGATCGGGCTATGCGCCAACCGATAGCTGACACGCAGGGGGCGGCCGAGGGAAATCTCGCCCGTGATCAGCGCGGCCACGCAAACGATCAGGAACACACAGCCGACCGCCGAGATTGCGAGCGTCGCGATCAGTAAACCGCGCTTGTTGGACACCACCAGCCTCGACAGAAGGAACCTGCCCGGATGATGATCTTTGCGACGCTGCAACCACAGACGGACGAGCGCGTTTGCCTATGGACAAGCGAAAATTTCTCGCCAACTTGAATGTGTTCATTCATCAATCTCGCGGCATTCAGCACCGCCGTGCTGTCGCTGCTGCTGGCGAACCTGACCGGCATCGAGGCGATTGGCCATCTGATGTGGTTTGGCCTGCCGGTGCTGGTGATTGCCCACTGCGTGTGGCCGCTGGGCTTGCTGATGGTGTGGACCTCGCGCGGCCCCCTGCCCCTGTGACCCGCACAGGCGCCGCATGCGAAGTCATCAACAAGGTCTTCGCCGGCGAATCCCCCAATTCAAGTCAATACGGTTCCGAGCACTGCAATGAAATCGAGGCCTCTGCAAAACCGCTCAAATCTTAAGCGTTGGTTATTTGTCGGGCTTCATCGTTTCGGGTGAAGGCCGAAATGGGCGAATCGTGACCCGTTGGTTGTGCTTCAGAGGCACCTCTCCCGTGGGCGCTCATCGGGCGAGCACCGTGGCGGCCCGTCGCGCGTTCCAGGCGATGCCCAGCAAATGGGCGTGAACGCCGTTGGCCTGGACGCCGCAGTAGCGAGCCCGGCGCATTCGGCCCTTGTCCTTGGCCCATGCAAAGACCCGCTCCACTTCGCTGCGAATATGCGACAGCACCCGGTT
>JBQTJH010000129.1:0-8628 GCA_052387335.1 Panacagrimonas sp.
TCTTGGCCGCAATCGATTCGATCGCCGCCCACTGCGACGAATGCTGTGCCGTGTGCTCCGCCACCATCCGGACCGCGCGCTCCTGCACTTCCGGGGAATACTTCGATGCTCTGGTCATGGCTCCATTGTCTCAAGTGAGGGAGCCTCCGAAATTCCCGGGGCGGTTCAGGATGATTCCGACCAGGGACAAGGGGATGCGGCGCGCGCCGTAGGCAAACCAGATCAGCGGCAGCGCCGTGACAAAGCCGGCGAGGATCAGCAGCAGATCTTCGTAGTGACCGATATGACCGAAGCCGCCAACGCCGCTGGCCTCGCACCAGACGATGAAACCAAGCGCGGGCAGCAGCATGATCAGGCTCTCCACGCCCAGGCCCGGAATCGATTCCACGGCCACCAGCTTGCGGATCAAGCCATAGCTGCCGAAGGAAACTGCCAAGGCCAGGGCGATCCAGGGCAGGCGTCCGACCGACCAGGTCAGCCAGACCACACCGGCTGCGGCCAGCGCCACCGAGGCCCACTGCCGCGTGTTCAGACGCTCGTGCAACACCAGCACGCCGAGCATGACGTTGACCAGCGGATTGATGAAATAGCCCAGGCTGGTCTCGACCACATAGCCGCTATTGACCGCCCACACATACAGCACCCAGTTGACGCTGATCAGCAGGCTGCTGGCCAGCAGCAGCGGCGCGGCACGCGGCGTCGCCAGGGTGGATGGCAGCCAGGCCCAGCCGCGTCGCCACAGCAGGTAGCCGACCACGAACACCGTGCACCACGCGATGCGATGCGCCGTGATCTGCAAGGACGGCACCGCCTGCAGTTCGCGCCAATACAGCGGAAACAAACCCCAGATGGTGAACGCGCCCAGGGCGGCGGCCAGGCCGCGACGGGTTTCGCGCGCTGCGTCGGTGGACAGCGGATCGTTCATGACGGCAGGGGCTGGGTGGGGCGCGCAGTCTGAGGCGGCGTCAAAGGCTTGAAAAGTAGTTCGACGAGGCGCAGACATCTGCATCCAAGGCGCGACAATTCCGCATGGCAGCGCCTTCGCCTCCCCGTTCTCGCGTGATCGATGAAACCGCCGTGCAGGCCTGGTTTGCTTCGCGCGGCTGGCAGATTGCCGCGTTTCAGCGACAGGTCTGGCAGGCGCACGCGGCGGGTGAATCCGGCCTGATCCATGCGCCCACCGGCAGCGGCAAGACCCTGGCGGCCTGGCTGGCCTGCCTGCTCGACCCACAGCGCGACGATCAACACCTGTCCGTGCTCTGGATCACGCCGCTGCGCGCGCTGGCGGCCGACACTTGTGGCGGTCTGAATCAGAGCGCGCAGGCGCTGGGACTGGACTGGCGCATCGAGCTGCGCACCGGCGATACCGCGTCCGGCGCTCGCGCCCGCCAGCGCAAACAGATGCCCCATGCCCTGGTCACGACGCCGGAGTCCGCCTCGCTGCTGCTGAGCTACGCCGATGTGCTGCCGGCGTTGCAACATCTGCGCACGGTGATCGTGGACGAGTGGCACGAGCTGCTCGGTTCCAAGCGCGGCGTGCAGACCGAACTGCTGCTGTCGCGACTGCGCAGCCTTTCACCCGGACTGCGCACCTGGGGTCTGTCGGCCACGCTCGGCAATCTGGACGAGGCGATGCAGACCCTGCTGGGTCCACAGCGCGTCGGCCGCTGCGTGCGTGGCGATGCGCGCACAGCCTGTCGCGCTTCGATCCCGACAATCTGCTCACGCAGCAGGCGCTGCACGAAGCCCTGGAACACCAACTCGACGTGCGACGCCTGCGCGAAACCTGTACGCGCATCCTTGCCCAGACCGTGGCGCTGCATCATACCGAGCGCTTCACGCCGCTGGCCTTCCCGCTATGGGCCGAGCGCATTTCCAGCAGCCTGTCGTCCGAAGACTGGCGCACCCGCATCCACAACATGCTGGCGAGTCTGGAGTCGGCGGCCGGCGGCCCACGCGCGGCGACCGTCCGCCCGGTGATGCTTGCTGATGACACCCGGTCTGCCGCACCCAGCGCAGACCCGCGCCGCACAACACGCCGCCCGCGCCGACCGCGCATGAGCAGCTTCCGATCCTTTTCGTCCTGATATGCCGATTCGCACCGATCTCGCCGGAGAAAGTCTGTACCTGCACCCGCAACGCGCCCTGTACTGGGAGTCCGCGCGCAGCCTGGTCGTGGCGGACGTGCATCTGGGCAAGGCCTGCGCGTTCCAGCGCCAGGGCATTGCCGTGCCCGAGGGCAGCACCGCCGCCGATCTGCAGCGCCTGGACGCGTTGATCCGATGCTACGTACCGGCGCGACTGCTGGTACTGGGCGATCTGTTTCACGCGCGCCTGCGCAGCGACGACGCCTGGATGAACGACTTCGACGCCTTTCGCGCGCGTCATCCGCAGCTGCGCATCGAGGTGCTGCGCGGCAATCACGACCGCGGTCTGGACCAGGTCCCCGCGCAGTGGCGCCTGCACTGGCATCAGCAGCCGCTGTTCGAACCGCCGTTCGTGTTCAGTCACGAACCCATCATCGATGCGCGCGGCTACGGCCTGTGTGGTCACCTGCATCCGGTGATGCGCCTGCGCTCGGCCGTGGACAGGGTGCGCCTGCCTGTGTTCTGGTTCCGTCGAGACCACGGCGTGCTGCCCAGCTTCGGCAGCTTCACCGGCGGCCACGGCATCGAGCCGAGCGAGGAGGAACGCGTGTTTGTCGCCACACCCCAGACCGTGCTGCAAATACCGACCTGCCTCGCCCCAGCGGCGCATCGGCGCAGCGTCCGCGCCGGGCGCGCTTAGACACAGAGGATGAGATGGATGTCCTGATCACCGGCGGCAGCGGCTTCGTGGGACGTGCCCTGAGCGAGCATCTGAGTGCTCACGCGCACCGCGTCTGCGTGCTGTCGCGCAATCCGCAGGCGGCGCGGCAACACCTGGCGCCGAACGTGCGCATCCTCAGCCGACTGGCGGAGGTCGGTGATGTCGACGCCGTGGTCAATCTGCAGGGCGAGAACCTGGCCAGCGGCCGCTGGACCGCGGCGCGCAAGCGTGCGTTTGTCGACAGCCGTGTCGCGTTCACGCGCGAACTGGTGCAGTGGATGGCCGCGCAGACCACACGGCCGGCGCAGCTGATCAGCGCTTCGGCCATCGGCTGGTACGGGGATCGTGCCGACGAGCCGCTCACCGAGCAGGCCGGCCCTGGCGACGACTACGCCGCGCGTCTGTGCCGCGACTGGGAGCACGAGGCGATGCAGGCGGAAGCGCTGGGCCTGCGCGTGCAGCGTCTGCGCATTGGTGTGGTGCTGGATCGGCAGGGCGGCGCGCTGGCCAAGATGCTGCCGGCGTTCAAGCTCGGCGGCGGCGGGCCGATCGGCTCCGGAGCGCAGTGGATGAGCTGGATCACCCGACACGATCTGGTCCGACTGCTGTCCTGGCTGCTGCTGGACAGCGCTGCGCCCAGCGGCGTGTACAACGCCACCGCACCGAGCCCGCTGCGCCAGAAAGACTTTGCCAAGGCCCTGGGCCAGGCCCTGCGTCGGCCCGCCGTGCTGCCCATGCCGGCGTTCGCGCTGCGCGCGCTTTTCGGCGAGATGGCCGAGCTGCTGCTGGGCAGCCAGCGCGTGCTGCCGCAGGCGGCGCTGGAGTGCGGTTTCCGCTTCGATCACGCCGACATTCACAGCGCTCTGCGCAGCCTGCTGTAGCGCCTGTCACGGGTTGGCGCCGCCGCGGGGTGGCGCCCCGTAGAATCCCAATCGCTCAATCCTTGCGCTGGCGCCATGAACGCACCCGACCCGGCCGTCCTCCCCTCGACCCCGAGGAGCCGTGCGCCCGATTTGTCGGTGCGCCGACTCGGATTCCAGTTCGTCGATGCAGACGTCGAGCGTCGCTACCAGGAATGGGGCGTCGAAAAAAAGGTCCCCCTGATCCGCGTCGGCATGTTCGCATCGGCTGCGGGCTATGCCGTGTACCTGACGACCGTGGCGCTATTGGAGGCGTCCAGCCTGGGCGGCATCCTGCCGGCGGTGGTGGCCTTCCTGGCCTTGCTGTGCGCCATCTTCGTGTTGACGTCGGTGGCCACCATGCGCCCGCTGCTGGTGCCGATGACCGTCGTCGCCAACTGCATCTCCGGCTTGCTGCTGGTCTGGCAGATTCACGGATTGATCCTGAGCCCCGATCGATTCGCGCTCTCCGCCACCGCAGCGCTGATTCCGGTGATGTTCGGCTTCTGCGTGTATCAGCTCAGACCGAGCCTCGCGGTCATCGCCACCCTGCCGTTCATCGTCCTGTCCATGAACTTCCTGTACCTGGATTTTCGCGCGGGCGACATTTCCATCGAGATGGCCGGCAGCCTCGCGGCGATGCAGTTCATCGCCTGCAATACCGGCGTGTTCGTGTCGGTGGTGATCGAACTCAACAACCGTCGCACGTTTCGCAAGGATCAGATCATCGAACTGCAGCGCATGCAGCTCAGTGACAGTCGTGACGCGATCCGTCGCTATGTGCCACCGGCCGTGGCCGATCTCATCATCCAGGGGCGTACCGAGAGCATCGACACCCCGGTGCGACGCCGCGTCACCATTCTGTTTGCCGACATCGTCGGCTTCACCGAGGTGTCGGATCGCATCGAGCCCGAGGATCTGACCAGCCTGTTGGTCGACTATCTGTCGGGCATGGCGGCAAAAGTCGAACAGTTCGGCGGCACGCTCAACGAGTTCGCCGGCGACGGCGTGATGGCCTTGTTCGGCGCGCCCAACGCGCTGGAACCGGAGATCCAGGCGCGACAGGCGGTGTTGGCTGCGCGCGAGATGCAGGTGCTGATGACGCATCTCAACGAGCGCTGGATGGCGCTGGGCGTCGGCCGTCCGCTGCAGATGCGCATTGGCATCAACACCGGCAATGTCAGCGTCGGCAGCTACGGATCCAGCGGCCGCATGACGTATACCGCGCTCGGTCTGCAGACCAATATCGCTTCAAGAATCGAACAGGCCGCGACACCGGGTAGCGTGCTGATCAGCCATTCGACCTACAAGCTGGTACGCGACGCCTTTCGCTTTGAGGCGCGCGGCGAGGTGGACTGCAAAGGCGTGCACAACCCGGTACCCACCTATGCGCTGGTGACAGAGCAGTAGGGCGGCCCGAGGCTGCCATCTGCGCTAGATAGATGGGCCTGACGGCGGGCGTGGCCCGCCCTTGTATCTACAGCTTCGAGGCGGAGAACGTATCGCAGCGTGCCGGATCGCCGGTCTCGAAGCCGGCGCGGAACCAGCGCATGCGCTGCTCGGAGGTGCCATGCGAAAACGCATCCGGCACCACGCGGCCCTGCGACTGCTGCTGCAGACGATCATCACCAATGGCGCTCGCGGTATTCAGCGCCTCTTCGACATCGCCGTCTTCCAGCCACTGATGCTTGGCCTGGGCGATATGCGCCCACACGCCGGCATAGCAATCGGCCTGTAATTCCTGACGCACCAACAGACCGCCGTCGCCCTGCACGTCCTGACCGGCGCGGCGCGCATCGTTGACCTTGGCCGAGACGCCGAGCAGGGTCTGCACGTGATGACCGACCTCGTGTGCGATCACGTAGGCGTAGGCGAAGTCACCGCCGCCACCGAGGCGCTGCTGCATCTCCTTAAAAAACGACAGGTCGATGTACACGTCCTTGTCGCCCGGACAATAGAACGGCCCGGACGCGGAGCTGGCGCTGCCACAGGCGGTGTTGACGTAAGCAGAGAACAAGTTCAGCCGCGGTGCCTCGTACTGCAGGCCGCGCGCCTGGAACAGCGCGCTCCAGGCGTCCTCGGTCTCGCCCAGGATCACGCGCACGAACTCGGCGGTTTCGTCGTTTGCGGGCGGTGCCTCGCTTGGCTGTTGCTGCATCGGCGCGCCGCCCTGCATCTCAGCCACCAGGCCGAGCATCTCCAGCGGATTCTTGCCCAGCAGCAAACCGATCACGACGATGAGGGCGATGCCGCCCAGGCCCAGCCCACCGCCACCGCCCAGGCGCATGCCACTGCCGCGGCGACCACTGCCACCGCGCAGGTCATTCACATTGCTGCTGCGTCGTCCGACTTTCCAGCGCATGGCCAACTCCCCGATCTAGCTATTCACGCGAGTCTAAAACACAGGGATCATGCTGAAGCGCAGGAGCCGCGACTTTCGCGGCGCTGGATAGGGCGCTACCGCGCTGCCTCGGTCGCCACATGCCCCGCCAGCGCGACCACAAGCGCTTTCAGTCCGGTAAGTTCCGAAAGTTCGACATATTCACCTGTCAAGGCTGCGGTTCTACATGACGCCAGCATCGCCGCAACCGAATACATCCGCTCTCGAATAAGGCGCTGGCACAGGATGTCGTAGCGCTGCAGGTAGGACGCCCCCACGAAGGCCTCAACCACAGGGAAATGGGGAGAACGATCGGCAACAGGCCTGCGCGATCCGGGCGCATCCTCAGCCATCATCATCCAGCCTACGAAGGGCTTCGCCTGCTGACCGAAAGCGCCCTCTCGATACGCGGTCCACAGATCGTGCGCCGTGCCGATGGCTTCTTCGCAGCGGTTATTGAAGTTGTTGCCGAACGAGGGGCCGACATGGCTCTTGAGTTCAATCGCCGCGACCAGTCGGCCCTGGTTCACGACCAACAAGTCCCACAGCTTGGTGGGACGAAAATAACCCGGCAAGGTCAGCACGGCCCGGTCCTGGTGAATCTCCGCACGGGTCAGACCATTGGACCGCACGACGTCGATCAGCAGCGCCAAAAAAATCCATGTTCTTGCCGGCCGTCACACCGGCCCGCTCGCCTTGGTCAACCTTGCCGGAGTCCCGCTGCTTTTGACGGGCGCGTTCACGGTTCGTCCAAAACGCCATCGTCGCATCACGAGCCCGGGTCTCGTAGTCGCACAAATTGATCGCCATCAGATTCCGGTCCCCATCAAAGTGGCGCGTTCGTTCTCGTCGAGACCATACAGTTCAAAAACGGCCTGGTTGCAGAGAGCCGGATCCCTTTGCTCGGCGGCTTGGCGCAACCGATCCCTCATCGGCCCCGGCACCGCCGACCAAGGCGGCAAGCGTATACGCCGGAGATACTGCGCCTGGAAGCGCAGATAACCGCCACGCATCTTGGTCGAGTAAACACCCACGAAGAGTCGGGCGATTCCGGACAACAACACCGCCTGCAGAGCCAGCACGTCCCACGAATCCGATGTCACGAAATACAGATTGTGGTGCGGATAAAGGCCGTCATTCTCGTACACCACATGGGCCTCGCCCTTGATGTCGGGAATCAGCAGCTTCGGTTGTTGAGCCAAGGCCGGGTAGATGCGATCAATCGTCCGAAACCAGTTGCCCGGTGACTTCTGCGCAACGTGGCGCCCAGCGATTTCAGTTCGTCGAGCTTCCAGATATCGCTTCAGCAAAGGATATTGGGACAGGTCGACCAAACCTCCCTCGGGGGCGAATGGATTGACGACACCCAGCCCGCGCCAACGCACCACGCCTCCCGCGATGTCTCGCGTCATCGCCAAGGGGAGCTTGCGATCCACCTCCACGTCTAGATCCTCGAAAGGGCCGATGAAAGCATTGTCCGCGCCGGTTGCGACACCAATGCCAACCTTGCAACCCGCTTCTTCCAGCGTCGGAAAATCCCGTTCCAGCCTGCGGATCAAATTCATCTGATCGGTCGAGTCGAGAATCCAGGGCTCATTACCAACCGCAACCCCGGTGAGTTCGTTCACACCCGAGTTTTCTTGCGGAGAAGCAGGTGAAAGCAGCTGGCTTGCCAACGCCCCCAAAGCGCTGGCCTCGACGTCGGGGCGCTGCGCGACGCGCGTGGAATCGCCACGTGCCTTGGCGATAACAAAGATGGCGGGATACGCCGCGACATCCGTGTGGAAGGCTGCCGTACCCACCATGTCGACATAAATCTTCAGATGAAAATCCCTCGCGACCAACTCGCGCAGAGGGCCGCCGTAGCGGTTCTTCATCCATCGGTCGGCGCAGATGAAGCCAAGGCACCCGCCTTGCGACAAGCTGCTCAGAGCGCGCTCGATAAACGGCACGTAGAGATCAGCACGGTCGTAAATCGTGCGGTATCTTGCGCGGTATTCAGCCATCAGCGCATCGGCGATGAGTTCCTGCCGTACATAGGGCGGATTGCCGATCACCGCATCGAAAAGTCCGTCGAGAGGCGCCAAGAGAAAGTCACCGTAGATCAGCCACTGCTGCACCAGGGATTCGGCTTCGTGCGCAGCAATACCGGCGCTATCGAGCGCGGAAAGAACACGAGTCCGCGTTTTCTCGAAGGTTTCCCTGTGCAACTCAACCGCCCGAATGGCGGGGCCGAGCAGCGGGCCTACGAGGGGCGATCCCGCCCGCTTCCAGACGGTCAACAGCCGGTCCAATGCCGGCAGAAGAAAATCTCCGGCTCCAAACGAGGGCTCCAGCAACCGGAGCTGCATCAGCGGCTGGTCGACGGTGTAGCCGGCGAGGTCAAGAAGAAAATCGGCGACCTCTCGCTTCGTAAATACAGCCCCGCGCTGCTCAGCCTCGGCTTCGGAGAGAGCCTTCACAGCCTTCAAGACCTCGCAGTCGCCAAACAGCGAGGGTGTCCTGACTTCAGCGCTCGGAAGGGTCTGATGAAAAGCCATG
>JBQTJH010000130.1:0-8455 GCA_052387335.1 Panacagrimonas sp.
TCGCGCTGCTGGGCTTTGGCTTGAAGCTCGATCCGCGCGAAGTACCGAGCCCGCTGATCGGCAAGCCCGCCCAGCCACACCAGCCGCATCATCGGCTTGTAGTACAGGCGCAGCGCCCAATCGCCCGCGGCGTTGGCCTTGTCGATGGGTTCGCCCAGGGCCACGTACAGATCGCGCAGCAGGGTCGCGTCCACCGCGGCCTCGGTCATGACGCTGCCTTGCGAGGGATACAGGCGCTTTTCTGGATCCAGTCGGGCGATCTCCCGTCCGCCTCGCGAGACCACCACATGTCCGGTGTCGGACTTGAAGTTCGGTCCTTCGACGTGATCCACCCCCAGATACTGAAACTCATACCGGCCGATGTCGGCACTCTGACCAGGCCCCAGGCGCACGTCCTTTTCAATACTGAAGGTCGACGCAAAGCTCACACCCAAGGTCCAGATGCCGAGACCAAAGTGCGCAAGACTCATTCCCCAAGCCCCGCGCGGCACCGAGGCCAGACCCGCGATCAGCGTCGGCTTGGCGCGAGCGCGTCGCCAGACTTCCTGCACCGAAGTCAGCAGCACCCAGATGGCCAGCACGGCGCCTGCCGACGCCGCCAGCGAACCGCGTCCCTGCGTCACGAACGGCAGGGCCAGCCCCGCGAGGATGGCGACGACGGCCAATATCCGCAGCGGCTTGAACGACTCGCCGAGTTTGGCGCGCTTCCAGCTGACGACCCCCCCCAAACCGACCAGCACCGCCAGTGGTGCCATCAGCGGCAGGAATACGGCATTGAAGTACGGCGGTCCCACACTGATCTTGCCCAGACCCAGCGCATCGATGGCCAGTGGATACAGAGTACCGAGCAACACCGCAGCGGCGGCGGCCACCAGAAAGACGTTGTTGAACAGCAGCAGGCCTTCGCGCGAGGCCAGTTGCATTTCACCTTGCTGCACCAGTTTGGGGGCGCGGATCGCATACAGCAGCAGGCTGCCGCCAACGACGACGCAGAGGAACATCAGGATGAATACGCCGCGCGTCGGATCGGTGGCAAAGGCGTGCACCGACACCAGCACACCAGAGCGCACCAGAAAGGTTCCGAGCAAGGACAGCGAGAACACCAGAATCGACAGCAACAAGGTCCAGGCCTGCAGCAGCCCGCGCTTCTCGGTCACGGCCAGGGAATGGATCAGCGCCGTGCCCACGAGCCAGGGCATGAAGCTGGCGTTTTCCACCGGATCCCAGAACCACCAGCCGCCCCAGCCCAGTTCGTTGTAGGCCCACCACGAGCCCAGGGTGATTCCCATGGTCAGAAACAGCCAGGCGGTCGTGGTCCAGGGCCGCGCCCAGCGTGCCCAAGCCGCATCCAGGCGACCGGTGATCAGCGCGGCCAGGGCAAAGGCGAAGGCCACCGAGAATCCGACATAGCCCATGTACAGCATGGGCGGATGGATGATCAGCCCCGGGTCCTGCAGCAGCGGGTTGAGATCACGCCCCTGCAGCGGAATCGGAAAATGCCGCTCGAAGGGATTCGAGGTCAGCAGCATGAACAGCAGGAAACCGACGCTCACGGCACCCAGGGCGGCCAGCACCAGGCTGGACACCTCGGCCGGCAGCCGGCGGTTGAACACCGACACGGCAAAACTCCAGCCGGCCAGCATCAGCATCCACAGCAGCAAGGAGCCTTCATGCGCACCCCAAACCGCGGACAGGCGATACATCAAGGGCAGGTCGGTATGCGAGTTCGCCGCGACATAGGCCACGGAGAAATCGTTTTGCCAGAACGCGTAGCTCAGGCAGATGTAGGCCACCAAGGTCAGCGCGAACTGCGCCTGCGCGGCGCTTGCCGCCAGATTCATCCAGCGCAGACGACGCTGCGCATAACCCACCGTGGGCACCACGGCCTGGGCGATGGCAACCCCAAGCGCCAGCCACAGCGCGAAGTGTCCCAGTTCGGCAATCACGAGGACGCGTCCGTCACCACAGGCTTGCTTGCGGCCCTCACCCCACCACTGGCTCCGCCAGCCTCGGCTCCTGGCGTAGCCTCAACCCCCTCTCCCCGCTGCGCGTGGCGAGGGACATTGGCCGCAGCCTGCGGCTGCGTGACAGGTTTGAATGGCATGCAGGAATGCCCGCCCTCGGTCTTCAGCGAGTCGGCCAGTTCGGGTGGCATGTAGTTCTCGTCATGCTTGGCCAGCACTTCATCGGCAATAAAGGCACCGTTCTCCACCCGTCCGGTGGCGACGATGCCCTGCCCCTCGCGAAACAGATCCGGAAGAATGCCCTCGTAGCGCACCCTGACTTTCTGCGCGCAATCGGCCAGTGTGAAATCCACATTCAACCCTTCACCGCGACTGACGCTGCCTTTTTCAACCAGGCCGCCAAGCCGCAGCTTGGCATCGCCCGGCGCCTTGCCGGAGACCACGTCGCTGGGCGTGTAGAAATACATCAGGTTCTTGCTAAAGGCAGTGAAGCCGAACACAGCAGCCAAGCTGACCCCCGCCACCAGGGCCGCGACCGCCAGCATGCGATTCTGTCGACGTGTCATGCGCCCCCGTCCGGTTGGTCCGATTCGTCCGTATCGACCAGCTGCTGCAGCACTGAGCGGCGCCGCAGCGCCGGAGCCAGCACGTTCCAGACAAACACGGCTAAGGACAAGGCCATGCTGCCCCAGACGTACAGCTCGTAGCCGCCCATGTCGAACCAATCATTCATATCTTGCGTCGTGTCATTACTGAGCGCTGCACGAAATCTTCTATCGGGGCCAGGCCAGGATCGGCTCAGAGATCTCTCGCCACGCTCGGGATGACCGCGCCGCGCGCGGTCAGTTCACGAACCCAGCCCGCACCGCGTTCGCGCAGCAGCACCTCGTTTTGCAGACGGCGAAGAACGGCGTAGGTCGCGAGCAGGTAGGTCCCGAGCAACGACAGGTAGAGCGGAATGCCCATCTCGGCCGTGATGGTGGGTTTGCCCAGCTTCAGAATGGTCGATGTCTGGTGCAGGCTGTTCCACCAATCGACCGAATATTTGACGATCGGCACGTTGACTGCGCCCACGATAGCCAGCAGTGCGCAAGCACGCGCGGCGGCACGACGGTCAGCGAATGCACCGTCCAGTCCGATCACACCCAGATACAAAAACAGCAGCACCAGCTCCGAGGTCAATCGCGCGTCCCAAACCCAGTAGGTGCCCCACATCGGCTTGCCCCAGAGCATGCCCGTGGCCAGGGCCAGGGCAGTGAAGCTCGCGCCCACCGGCGCAATTGCGATGATCGCGCTTTCCGCCAGCTTGATCCGCCAGATCAGCGCCACCGCACCGGCCACCGCCATCGCCGTATACAAGGACAGCGACAGCGCGGCCGCCGGCACGTGCACATAGATGATGCGGAAGGCATCGCCCTGCTGGTAATCCTGCGGCGCCAGCCACAAGCCGGCGAACAGCGCATAGCCCAACAACAGCAGCGCTGCGCCCAGGCACCAGGGCGCCAGGCGTTCGGCGAAACGGAAAAAACTCGGCGGCGAGGCCAGGCGGTGAAACCAGGTCCACATCGAAAGCAGGGCTCGATCAGTCGAAGGCGTTGCGAAGCGCCGCTGTCGCCGCCCAAGGCAGCAAGGTCAGCGACAGACTCAGAAACGCGGCCAAAAAGTATATCGGACCGGACGCGTCCAGCCCGAGTTGGGCCGCCCGTGCCGCACCGCTGCCAAAGATCACGACGGGTGCCAGCAGCGGCAGAATCAATATCGGCAACAGCAAGCCGGCGCGCGGCAAACCCACGGTCAAGGCGGCCGCAAAGCCACCGATCAGGCTGAGCACGGGTGTGCCCAGCACCAAACCCAACAACAGGTATCCCAGCGGACGTCCCGATTCAAAACCCAGCTGAAGTGCCAGTGGCGCCGCCAATAGCACCAGCGGCAGACCGGTCAGCAACCAGTGCGCGATCAATTTTCCGTAGACCATCGCCACCGGTGAGGCCCGACCGACGAAACACTGCTCCAGCCAGCCGTCGTCCAGATCGCCGCGAAACAATCGATCCAGGGTCAGCAAAGCGGCGAGCAGCGCCCCCACCCACAGGACCGAAGGTGCCAGCGCGGCAAGCTGTGGGTCATCCGGTCGCCCCGCCAGTGCGAACAGGGTCACCACGATGGCAAAAAACAACGGCGGCATCAGGAACGAGGCCTTGTGCCGCATCGCGATGCGCAACTCGCGCATCAAGCTCACGCCGAGCAGATTCATTGGCATCTCATGCCAGATCGATGACGCTCACTCGGGGCAGTCGCCCCGGCAGAGCCTGATGACTGGTGATCAGTACGGCGCCCTGACCCGCCACGTGTTCGTTGAGCAGATCACCCAGCAGCTTGACGCCTTCGGTATCCAGTCCACTCAGCGGCTCGTCCAGCAGCCACAGAGGACGCGCCACCATCAGCAGCCTGGCCAGCGCTGCCCTGCGCTTCTGGCCGGCCGACAGGGTACGCACCTGCCGATGCCGCAGGCGCAACAAACTCATACGCTCCAGAGCAGAGAGGATGGAAGACGGTGGCACCGCGTTAAGCGCGCACCAGCTGATCAGGTTTTCGTTGACGCTGAGATCGACATTCAAGGCATTGCGATGCCCGATCCAGTGCACCTGCGCGGGATCAGGTCGGCTGAGCGACCCGCCCTGCGGCGCACGCAAACCCATCAGCACTTCAATCAACGACGACTTCCCCGCGCCATTACGTCCCCGGATGTGCAGCACATCGCCGGCAGCGAGCGAGAAATCCAGACTGGACAGTAGTCGACGGTCTCCACGACCGATGCATAAACCTGCGGCAACGAGCAGGCTCATTGACGATGTGGTGCCCGAAGCCGGACTCGAACCGGCATGACCGTTAAGTCGGGGGATTTTAAGTCCCCGGCGTCTACCGATTTCGCCATTCGGGCCGTGACGCTGTGAGAACTCATGATTGCAAGGGACGCCACCCGATGCAGGCGTCGTCGGAATCCGATGGAGGCTGGGGTCGGAATTGAACCGGCGTACGCGGATTTGCAGTCCGCTGCATGACCACTCTGCCACCCAGCCACGGGAACCCGATAATAACGGACCAGAAGCGAAAAACCCCGGAATGTCCGGGGCTCGCGACAACCTTTGGAGCGGGAAACGAGATTCGAACTCGCGACCTATACCTTGGCAAGGTATCGCTCTACCAACTGAGCTATTCCCGCGTGGGAGGCGCATTTTAGCGGCTGATCTCGGGGTGTCAACGGAAATCCTCAAGGACCGTCATCGATACTTGAAAATAGATGTCATACCGATGATCGCTTATCGCCCTCTTGCGTCTGACATCGGTTTGGCCGCGTGCCACGAGGATGCGATGGCGCGTTCTATACGCGGTGATCTTCCTTCATGAACGGCCAGGCCGCGCGCAGATACACCACCATCGAATAGACGGTCAGCACCGCGGCCACCAGCAGCAGTACGAATCCCATCTGATACACCGGCAGGCCGAACAAGCTGTCGCGCCACAGCATCATCCAGATCGCCACCATTTGGAATGTGGTTTTGACCTTGCCCACCATGCCCACGGCAACGCTGGTGCGCGCACCTAGTTCGGCCATCCATTCACGCAGGGCGGAGATGGTGATCTCGCGGCCGATGATGATGGCGACCACCACCGCCAGGATGGCGCCGCTGTCTCCGGTACGGTGTGCGTCATGCAGCAGCATGACCAGGGACACCGCCACCAGCAGCTTGTCCGCAACAGGATCCAGAAACGCGCCGAACTTCGAGGTCTGACCCAGCTGGCGGGCCAGCCAACCGTCGAACCAGTCGGTGATCGCCGCAACTGCGAACAAGATCGCCGCGGCTTCGCGGCCATGCGGCCAGTCAACGTAAAACAGGCCGAGCACCAGCGGAATAACGGCTAGGCGCAGCAGAGTGAGGATGTTGGGAATCGTCAGTGGCATAGCTGCAGTGTCTAGGTTCCGTGGCCTGGACGCCAGTTTTAATGGGCATGCGATTCAGCGCAGATGCGCATGGATCCGCAGTGCCAAGGTCTCGTTGATGCCCTCGACCTTGGCGATGTCATCCAGGCTGGCGCGCTTGAGTTGGGCCATGCCACCGAAGGACTTGAGCAACGCGCGACGACGCGCAGGCCCCAGACCTTCGATGGATTCAAGCCCGGAGCTGAGTCTCGCTTTCTCGCGCCGACTACGGTGTCCGGTAATGGCAAACCGATGCGCCTCGTCGCGTATCCGTTGAATCAGGTGCAACGCGGGCGAATCTGGCGGCAGACGCAAGGGCAGTTCCCGCTCCGGCATGATCAGCTCTTCCATGCCCGGCTTGCGCGTCGGGCCCTTGGCGATGGCCACCACACGCAGGTCATGAATCTCCAGCTCATCCAGCGCCTCGAGTGCTGCGTTGAGCTGGCCCAGGCCACCGTCGATGAACAATACATCCGGCTTGGGAGACTCGCCGGCCTTGCTACGCGCGAAACGACGCTTCACCGCCTGATGGATGGCCGCATAGTCATCGCCAGCGGTGATGACTTCACGTCCCGCCACGACCTCCGAGGCGTCACCGAGTTCGACCGCCGCGTCCCGACTCTCGATATTGAATTTCCGGTACGCCGTCTTCAACGGCCCGTCCTGGTTGAACACCACGCACGACGCCACGGTCCGTTCGCCGCGTGTATGGCTGATATCGAAGCACTCCATGCGCGTCGGCGGCTTGTCCAGGTCCAGCGCCTGCTGCAATTCGATCAGCCGTGCATCCATGCTGGCGGCTTCGACCAGTCTCGCCGACAGCGCCTGCGCCGCCGTGCTCTGCGCCATCTCCATCAGGCGCACCTTGATGCCGCGCTGCGGCTGACGGATGGATACCTTGCGTCCGGCAACGCGAGTCACCGCCTGCTCCAGCCATGCCAGATCCTCTGGCGCGTGGCTCACCAAAATCTCCTGCGGCGCGGGAAGATCGACGTAGTGCTGACTCAGAAAACTCTCGATCAATTCCTCTGCTGCGGCATGCGCCGAGTGCTTGGGGAAATGACTGCGATGCCCCAAGTTCAAGCCATCACGCACGCTCATCACCACCACACAGCTTCCGGATGCATGCGGCGCACAAGCGATGACATCGAGTTCGTCGGCACCGCCAGTGATGGTGCGGTTCTCGCGCACGCGCTTGAGCGCGGCGATCTGATCGCGCAGCCGTGCCGCGCGCTCGAATTCCAGAATCTCCGAGGCCTTCTCCATCTCGTCGGCCATCTCATTGGCCAGTTCATCGGCACGTCCTTCCAGCAGGCGCGAGGCATTGTGCAGGTCTCGCGCGTAGTCTCCGGCGGAGATCAAGCCCACGCAGGGTGCCGAACAGCGCTTGATCTGGTGCTGCAGGCAAGGCCTTTGCCGATTGGCGAAGAAGCTGTCCCGACACGGCCTGAGCTTGAACAGCTTCTGCAGGGTGTACAGCGTCTCACGCACCGACGAGGCACTGGGAAACGGACCGTAGTAGCGATCCTTGCCAGTCTTGGCACCGCGGTAGTACCCGATACGCGGAAACTCGTGCGCCGAGAACCGGACATAGGGATAGCTCTTGTCGTCGCGGTAGACGATGTTGTACCGGGGCGACAGTTCCTTGATCAGGTTCGACTCAAGAATCAGTGCCTCGTCTTCGGTATGCGTGACCGTGATCTCCACGCGCGCGATCTGCGACACCATCGCCTCGATCCGCGGATCACCCGAGGCTCGCAGAAAATAGGTGCTGACACGCTTCTTGAGATTGCGCGCCTTACCGACGTACAACAGCTCTCCCGCCGCCCCATACATGCGGTAAACGCCAGGCTCGAGCGTGAGCTGGGACAAAAAGCCCCTGGCGTCAAACTCAGCGACGGGCATCGGAATCCATGGACGGTAAGCGGGAACGCAGGGCTGTTCGAGCGGTGTCGAGATTTTATGTCACCGGGCCGTGCGCAATTCACTAGATCGCCGCAAAAGCGTCACCGAATCGTCAGCCCAGCGACACATCGGCTCCCTACGCTCGCGGAGTTTTCACTCACGAGCCACGGCAAGGAGCCACATGAGCGATTCAAGGCACGATCAGGACGATAACAGCAACACCTCCGGCAATCCGACATTCGACAGCATCCTGCAGCAACGTCTAGCCCGGCGCGACGTGCTGCGTGGTGGCATGACAATGGCGGCCACGTCCATGTTCGGCGGCTTCGCACTGGTGGGCTGCGGCGGTGACGGCAACGGCGGTGGCTCGGCCACGCCCGTTACGCCGCAGTCTCTGGGATTCAACGCAGTCAGCAAGAATCTCAATGATCGAGTCAGCCTGCCGGCAGGCTACTCGGCCCGCGTGCTGTACGCGTTCGGCGATCCAATCTCGCCCACGGTCAGCGCCTTCTCCAACGACGGCACCGACGGTGATTCGGCGCTGCGCGCGGGTGATCAGCACGACGGCATGTATTACTTCGGCCTGTCATCCAGCGGCACGGCAGAC
>JBQTJH010000131.1:0-7514 GCA_052387335.1 Panacagrimonas sp.
GGCCATGACTCGGCAGGCAGCCTTAAAGAGGAATTATGCCGCTGTCTGCCCGGTTTAGGGACAGGCGCTATGGCCCGACCAGTTCGAACTCGGCGTTCACCGACGCGCTGTAACGCAGCTCTCCGGCGTTGATACCCATCTGCGCGTTGCCGCTGTCCATCTCCGCACGAGCGGCCATCATCATCTTCGGCATCGGCGGCTGCGGGCCCGCTTCATGCGCGCTGATCGAGTGCACCGCGCCAAGCTTCATGCCCAGGGTCTCGGCCAGCAGCCGCGCCCGTGCCTGCGCGTCCTGCGCCGCCTTGACCAGCGCCTGCTGTTGCACCTCGCGCGCCTTGGACGATTCGAGCTGCGGCGGTTGCACCTGATTCACACCGACCTGGGTCGCGCGCAGCATCACATCACCGAGCTTGCCGAGGTCGGTGACGAGCGCGTCGATGTCACGGCTTACGCGATACCCAACCAGCCGGTTGTTGCGCTCTTTTTCGTCCCACACGTACTCCGGCTGGATGCTCACGCCGGTGGTATTGACGTGCTCGTCCCTCAGGCCCAGCGCGCGCGCCTCGGTGAGAAACGCACGCACCACGGTGTTGACCTTGGTTTCCGCCGCGAGCAGGTCCGGGCTGAGCTGCGTGACGCCCATGCGCACTCTGGCGCGATCCGGCAGCACCGCGGTCTCGCCCTGGCCGCTGACCGCGACGTGGCGGTGCGGTGGTTCTTCCGCGCGTGTAGACGGCGCCGCGACGAGCAGGGCGGCGAGCAGCAGGGAAGCGAGTCGAGAGGTCATGAGCGTGGGTAGTCGGTGGAGACCGCCGAATGATGCAGCGGCTGCCCGCCCGGTACCACCATGGCGCGGGTTAAACTGCCTGCCCTTTCGCAACGTAGCGTATTGAAATGTCCACCGCCCACGAATCCGTGCGGCTCACCCGCGACGTCATCGGCATCCTGATCCCGCAAGGCACCAAGGTTGAATTGCCCGAGGGTGCGGACGCCGAGATCACACAAGCCCTGGGCGGCAGTTTCACCGTGCTGGTGCAGGGGCATCTGTTTCGTATCGATGGCAAGGACGCCGATAGCCTCGGCCAGCAGGTGGTGCGGGGTCCGGAGTTGTCCGAAGACGCCGACGATTCCGAAATCGAAAAGGCCGTGTGGGCGCAGATGCGCACCGTCTATGACCCGGAAATTCCGGTGGACATCGTCGAACTCGGCCTGATCTACGAGTGCAAGCTCGAGCCCACGGACGAGGGACATCGCAAGGCCATGATCCGCATGACCCTGACCGCGCCCGGCTGTGGCATGGGCGATATTCTGGTTGAAGACGTCAAGACCAAGGTCTTGCAGGTACCACGCGTCACCGAGGCCGAGGTCGAGTTGTCCTTTGATCCGCCGTGGACGCGCGAGATGATGTCCGAGGCCGCGCAGCTGCAAGTCGGTTTCATGTAGACGTCATGTCGGTGTAGGGCTGCGCTTGATGCTGCGGCGCCTATACTTCGATTCGATTTCCTGACGATGGATGTCCCGAAATGAATCGCTTTCTTGCCCTGCTGGGAGCTGGCTGCACTGCTCTGATCGCGGCCTGCGTCACCATCAATGTGTACTTCCCCGCCGCTGCCGCTCAGGCCGCGGCCGATCGCGTCATCGACGAGGTCTGGGGTGGCCAGGCCCTGCCCGCGCCGCGCGTACCGGTGCCCACCGCGCCCGGCGCCCTGCCAGAGAATCCGGCGCCACCCACGTCCTTGTTCGTCCCTGCTCAGGAGCGCGAGCTGGCGCTGATGCTGCTGGACTTCGTACTGCCTTCGGCGCACGCCGACGAGCCGGATCTTGACCTGTCCTCGCCCGAGATCGGACGTCTGACCGACAGCATGGAATCGCGCTTCAAGGACCTCGTGGCTTACCTGGATTCTGGTGCGGTCGGCATCGGCAACGACGGCTTTCTGGTGCTGCGCGATCCCAATGCGGTGGCGCTGGCCGAGCGCAACAGGGTGCGCACACTGACGGCGAATGAGAACGCGGATCGCGCCGCGCTCTACCGCGAGATGGCCCAGGCCAACGGTAAGCCGGGGTGGGAAGCGCAGACTCGCAGCGTCTTTGCGCAGCGCTGGATGCTTCGTGCCAAGCCGGGCTGGCAGGTGCAGCAACGCGACGGCAGCTGGTCAAAGAAGTAGGGCGCAGCACAGGCCATCGAGGCGGTCGTCGTGCTGAATCCGCTCGCACGCTTTCCGGAAATCCAGCAGGCCTCGGGCCGGCGCATGCTGCCCATCACCTTGATCGGCGGATTTCTCGGCGCCGGCAAAACCACCTTGCTCAACAGTCTGCTGACTCAGGGCGAGGGTCGCCGTCTCGCCGTGCTGGTCAATGATTTCGGCGCGCTCAACATCGATGCCAAGCTCATCGTCAAGGTCGAAGGTCAGCGGATGGAGCTGGCCAACGGCTGCATCTGCTGCTCGATCCGCGATGACTTGGTCGCGGGCGTGGAACAACTGCTGCGCAGCGATCCACCGCCCGAACAATTGCTGATCGAAACCAGCGGAGTGTCGGACCCCACCAATATCCTCTGCACCTTCAATACGTCGAAAGTGCGGCGTCAGATTTTTCTGGAGAACATCGTCACGGTAGTGGACGCAGTTCACGCGCTAGACGCGCGCGATGCCGGATGGTCGACGCTGTTCGAACGCCAGATTCGCGGCGCCTACATGACGGTGCTCAATCGCGCTGACATCGCCGGGCCGCAACAAAGCGCCCAAGTGCGCGCGCTCATCCAGAACCTGTTGCCCGGTGCGTCAATTTTTGAGACCCCAGATGGCAGCGTGCCCTTGTCGGTACTGCTGGGCGATGCGCGGATGGGTCAGTCAACGTTCCGGCCTGAACCCAGCGTGCTCGATGCTGCACACCCTTTTGAGAGCATGGTCTTCAGCACTGCGCAACCGATTCGTCGCGTGGACTTCGTGCGCGTGATGAAGGCGCTCGCGAGCACGGTGTATCGCGCCAAGGGATTCATCAACTTTCGCAACTATCCACTCACCACGCTCTACCAAAAAGTCGGGACATTCGAGTCTTATGTGGACGGTGCTGCATGGAAGGTCGTGACGCCCTTGACGGAGCTCGTGCTGATCGGTGTGTCGCAGCGCTTTGATCGCGAGGCCATCACGGCGGCACTGCAGGCTTGTTGCGCGGAATAACTGCGGCACTGCGCTTACGGAAAAACAGGAGAAAACTAGATGTCGATCACGGCATTCAAAATTGAAATTCCGGATAGCGCTCTGAGTGATCTGCGTGAGCGCCTGGCACGCACCCGTTGGCCGCAGGATTTTGCCAACGATCATTGGCAGTACGGCACCCGTACGGCGTATCTCAAAGAGCTGTGCCACTACTGGGAAACCCAGTTCGATTGGCGCGCAGCGGAGCGCGAGATGAATGCCTTCGCGCATTTTCGTACGACGGTCGAAGGCATACCGATCCACTTCATTCACGAACGTGGCAAGGGTCCCAATCCAAAGCCGCTGATTCTCAGTCACGGCTGGCCGTGGACATTTTGGGATTTGAAGAAAGTGATCCGTCGCCTGAGTGATCCTGCCGCGTTCGGCGGCAATGCCGAGGATGCATTTGATGTGATCGTGCCCTCGCTGCCCGGATACGGATTTTCCACGCCGCTGACGACGCCCGGCATCAATTTCTGGCGAACCGCGGATCTGTGGGTCGAGCTGATGGCTCAGCTCGGTTATCCGAAGTTCTATGCCGAGGGCGGTGACTGGGGCGCCCTGGTCACGGCACAGCTGGGGCACAAGTACGCTGATCGCGTGCTTGGGGTGTACATGCACCTGATGGTGCCCTTGGACGTGTTCAACGGCGGCGGAGCGGACGCCTCCGAATACGCGGCTGACGAGCAGGCGCTGCTGGCAAGGAACCTGAATTTCTTCGCGCAGGAGAGCGGCTATTCAGCGATTCAGATGACCAAGCCGCAGACCATCGCTCATGCGCTTCATGACTCACCAGCGGGCCTGTGTTCCTGGATTCTGGAAAAACGCCGCAGCTGGAGTCACTGCAATGGCGACGTCGAATCCGTCTTCAGCAAGGACGAGTTGTGCACAGTGATGACCTTGTACTGGGCCACACAAAGTTACGGCACGTCGGCGCGGTACTACTACGAGTGCACGCACAATCCGTGGCGGCCCTCGCATGATCGGGTGCCGGTGGTGGAATCACCGACCGGCATCGCGGTGCTCGACCATGAAGTGGCGAACATGCCGCGTCAGTGGCGCGAGCGCTATTACAACCTCAAGCACACATCGCACTTCACCAAAGGCGGCCACTTCGCGCCGATGGAAGTGCCGGAGTCCCTGGTGGACGACATCCGGACGTTCTTCCGCAAGCTGTAGCCGCCGCGTCGGTTCAAACGTCCAGATTGCCGACCTGCAAGGCAAAGCGTTCGATGAAGTCGCGTCGCGGTTCAACCTGTTCGCCCATCAAGGTCGTGAACATCTGGTCGGCTGCGACGGCGTCTTCGACCTGCACGCGCACGAGGCGGCGATTGGCAGGGTCGAGTGTGGTTTCGTGCAGCTGCTCCGGGTTCATCTCGCCGAGGCCCTTGTAGCGCTGCACGCTCAAGCCTCGGCGCGCCTCGCTGAGCAGCCAGCTGTAGGCCTCGTCAAAGCGGGTCACAACATGTGACTTTTCACCGCGACGCACCTCGGCGCCCACGCCGATCAGGACTTGACCGGCTTCGCGCAGGGTGGACATGCGACGGTAGTCGTGAGAGGCAAAGAAGTCTGCGGCAAAGTTGATGATGTGTTCGGTGCCATGCAGGCGGCGGGTGACCTGGACGGCAGGCCCGTCTTCGCCGAGGGCGGAGAGAACTTCGTGAGAGCCTAAGTTATCGTTATTATTCAACAACTTGATAAGTCTCTCTGACCACTTCCTCAGGTCTTCTACATCGTCAGGAATGAGTGGCAGCGCGAACAGGCTTTCCAGCACCTTGAGGTCGTAACGACGGGTCAAGCGCTCGATATTCTCGGCAACCTCCGACTGGTCGCGAACCAGTTGCTTGAGTCGCTCGCCATCAATGGCAGGCTGCCCGGCTGACGGAATGAGTTCGGCATTGTTCAGCGCTGCCTTCAGCATCCACTCGGACATCTCGCGATTGTCCTTCACATAGGCTTCTTGCTTGCCCGACTTGACCTTGTACAGCGGTGGCTGGGCGATATAGATGTGACCACGCTCGATTAGGGCGTACATATGCCGATAGAAAAAGGTGAGCAGCAAGGTGCGGATGTGGGCACCGTCGACATCGGCATCGGTCATGATGATGATGCGGTGGTAGCGCAGCTTCTCGACCTTGAATTCATCCTTGCCGATGCCGCAGCCAAGCGCGGTGATCAAGGTGCCGACTTCGGCCGAGGACAGCATCTTTTCCAGGCGCGCGCGCTCGACATTCAGAATCTTGCCCTTGAGCGGCAGGATGGCCTGAAAGTGGCGATCACGGCCCTGCTTGGCCGAACCACCGGCGGAATCGCCCTCCACCAGGAAGATTTCCGACTTGGCCGGATCTTTCTCCTGACAATCCGCCAGCTTTCCGGGCAGTCCGGCGATGTCCAGCACGCTCTTGCGACGGTTCAGATCTCTCGCCTTGCGAGCGGCTTCTCTAGCGCGCGACGCCTCTGCCACCTTGGCAGCAATGAGCTTGGCCTCGCGCGGGTTCTCCTGCAGAAAGTCGCGCAGCTTGTCGCCGATGATGGTGGAGACCGCCGGGGTCACCTCGGAGGACACGAGCTTTTCCTTGGTCTGGCTGGAAAATTTCGGGTCACGCACCTTGACCGAGAGCACGGCGGTGAGGCCCTCGCGGGCGTCGTCGCCGATCATGCTGATCTTCTCCTTCTTGGCGATACCCTCGGACTCCAGGTATTCGCCAATCACCCGGGTCAGGGCGTTGCGAAACCCGGTGAGATGGGTACCGCCGTCCTTCTGCGGAATATTGTTGGTGAAGGGAAAAACGTTCTCGGTGTAGCTGTCGTTCCACTGCAGCGCGGCTTCCACCATGACGCCGTCCTGCTCGGCACTAATGTTAAGAATGGTGGGATGAACCGGGGTCTTGGCCTTGTTGAGGAATTCCACAAAGGCTTGAATGCCGCCCTTGTACTCAAAGGCGTCTTCGCGCGACGTCGCCTCTTCCTTCAACACGATACGTACGCCAGAGTTGAGGAAAGACAGTTCACGCAGACGCCGGGCGAGAATGTCGTAATGGAACTCCAGATTGGTGAAAACCTTTGGACTGGGGTGAAACCGAACTGTGGTCCCGCGTCGGCTTGAAGGGCCAACGACCGTGAGCGGCGCCAGCGGCTCGCCCATGCGGTACTCCTGGTGGTGATGCTGGCCTTCCCTGTGAATATCTAGAAGCAGCACGTCCGACAGTGCGTTGACCACCGACACGCCAACGCCGTGCAACCCGCCGCTAACCTTGTAGCCACTGCCGCCAAACTTACCACCCGCATGCAGAATCGTCATGATGACTTCAGCCGCGGAACGCCCCTCTTCCTTGTGGATATCCGTGGGGATACCTCGGCCATTGTCCTGCACGCTGACGCTGTTATCGCCGTGAAGAATGACTTGAATCTCACTGCACCAGCCGGCCAGCGCCTCGTCTATAGAGTTGTCCACCACTTCGAACACCATGTGGTGCAGGCCGGTGCCATCATCGGTATCTCCGATATACATACCCGGTCGCTGACGTACAGCCTCCAGACCCTTCAGCACTCGGATCGAGGAAGAATCGTACGAGCCCTGGATGGCGTCGCTGGTGGAGTGGCTGTCTGAAGCGGTGTTGTCGGTCATCAGCTGCATCTGGGTTTAATAACTCAATGGAGTCGATCCTGAGCACGGATCAACCCTTGTTCCACGTGGAACATGCGGGCCTCGTACTGCGCAAACCCCGCTGGCACTTCAAAAGCACTGACAAATTTCTGCCCGCGATACATCGCAAGAGCTGCAGCGAGCCTGAGTTGAAACTCTGGCGCCAACTCAGACGCGAAATCGTCCAGCAATAACACCGGGGAGCTGACTCCCTCGGTGATCAACAACTCTGACTGAGCCAAAACCATCGCCGCGATCAGCATTTTTTGTTGCCCCCGGCTGATTCGCCCTTTCGCTTTCGAGTTCGCGGCCAAAATCTTCAGTTCCGCTCGATGCGGACCTTGTACCGTAGTTCCCAAGCGTTCGTGCTGTTCGTAGTTCTGCTCCAGCACCTCGCGAAAGTCCTGATCAGAGGGCCATCCGCGCTGCCATTCCAAGGAGACGTTCGCTTCTCCAAGCAGCAGCGCGGCCCATTTCACGAAACCCGCCTCGATTTCCGCCACATGGCGTTCGCGTAACTCCGTAATGACGATCCCTGTCGTTGCCAATTCCTCGTTCCAAACCTGTACGGTTTTGGAGCCCTGTTGTTCCTTCAAGGCCCGATTTCTTTGCTTGAGCGCTCGTTGATAGCGCCTCCAAACATCCAGAAACCGATGTTCCACGTGGAACAC
>JBQTJH010000132.1:0-6445 GCA_052387335.1 Panacagrimonas sp.
GTCAGGCGCCGGACGTGATCCAGATCGGCGAAATCCGCACCAAGGAGACCATGGAGTACGCGATCCATTTCGCCGAAACCGGTCACCTGGTGCTCAGTACCTTGCACGCCAATAGCGCCAACACCGCGCTGGATCGCATCATCAACTTCTTCCCGGAAGAAAAGCGCGAGCAGCTGCTGATGGATTTGGGCTTGAATCTGCGTGCCATCGTGTCGCAGCGCCTGATCCGACGTGAGGGTGGCGGGCGCGTGGCCGCCATGGAAATCCTGCTCAATTCGCCGCTGGTATCTGACATGATTTTCAAGGGTGAGGTCGCCGAGCTCAAGGACGTCATGGGTCGGTCCAACGAACAGGGCATGATCACTTTCGATCAGTTCCTGTTTGATCTGTTCGAGCACGGCGTCATCAGCTACGAAGAAGCCTTGCGCAACGCCGATTCGCAGAACGAGGTGCGGCTGCGCATCAAGCTGGAATCCAAGCGCGCGGCGCAGAACCTGCTAGAGGACGAGGTGGTCAAGCGCATGCAGTTGCAGCGTGAAGACGACGGCCAGCTGTTTCGTCGCTGAAATCGAGCGTAATCCGACACGACCACACGATGCTCAAGATCCAGCCCTACCTGAAGCTCTGCGTCGAGAAGAACGCATCTGATCTGTATTTCACCTCCAATGCGCCAGCCATGCTGCGTATCGAGGGCGAGATGCTGGCCATCGGCAAGAATCTGGTGACCGGCGAATTCGTACGCGAGCTGGTTGAGACCATGCTCACGCCCGAGCAATGGGCCACCTTGCAGCAAAAGAACGAGATCGATCTGGCTTATCAGGCCGAAGGCATCGCGCGTTTTCGCGTGAATGTCTTTACCCAGCGCGGCTCGCTGGCGATGGTCATGCGCTATGTGAAATCTCAGGTGCCGCAACTCGACGCGCTGGGCGTGCCCGAGGTGCTCAAGGACCTGAACATGCAGACGCGCGGCCTGAACCTGATGGTCGGTGCCACCGGCAGCGGCAAGAGCACCACGCTTGCCGCCATGATCAATCATCGCAACGAGAACGCGGCCGGCCACATCCTCACCATCGAGGACCCGATCGAATACGTGCATCCGAATCGGCGCTCCATCGTCAATCAGCGCGAGGTGGGGCAAGACACCGAGAGCTACGACCGGGCCCTGGTGTCATCGCTGCGCGAGGCGCCGGACGTGATCCTGATTGGCGAAGTGCGCAAGCGCGAGACCATGGACGCCTGCATCCAGCTGGCCAATACCGGGCACCTGGGCCTGTCGACCCTGCACGCCAACAACGCGTATCAGGCCCTGCAGCGCGTGATCAATCTCTATCCGACCGACAACCGCGATCAGCTATACATGGATTTGTCGCTGACCCTGCGTGCCATCGTCAGTCAGCGATTGGTGCGGCGCAAGGACGGCAAGCGCTGTGCGGCGGTGGAGGTGATGATCAACTCGCCCTACATCCAGGAGCTGATCCTGTCGCGACGGATAGACGAGATCAAACCTGCGATGGAGCAGTCTTCCGACAAGGGTATGCAGACCTTCGACCAGGCGCTGTTCAAGCTCTACAAGCGTGGCGTGATCGAGCTGGAAGAGGCCCTGAACAACGCCGATTCGCGCACCAACCTGGAAGCCAAGATCAATTTCGGAGGCTAGTCGCGTGCCGATCAGGCCGCGCCGCTACGAGTTGCAATGCGCTCGTCCAGGTCGCGTCCGCGCATGCGCTTTTGCACTGCGCGCAGCACGCCCGCGGTATCCAGACCGATCTGCGCCATCAGTTCTTCACGCGTGCCGTGCTCGATGAACTGATCCGGTAGCCCGAGGTTGAGCACCGGCACCGTGTGGTGTTGCGCCACCAGTACTTCGTTGACGCCGCTGCCGGCGCCGCCGGATTTGACGTTGTCTTCCAGGGTGACGATCAGATCGTTTTCGTTGGCCAGTTCCAGGATCAATTCATGATCCAGCGGCTTGACGAAGCGCATGTCGGCGACCACGGCATCCAGAATTTCCGCCGCTTCCAGCGCGGTCTGCACCATGCAGCCGAAGGCGAGGAAGGCGACGCGCGGACGTCGACGGCCGTGGGCCTCGCGCACGATGCGGCCCTTACCCAGGGTCAGCGGGCGTGGGTCTTCATCCATCGCCACACCGCTGCCGTTGCCGCGCGGATAGCGCACAGCCGAAGGTTGCTGTAGCGCCAGGCCAGTGCTGAGCATGCGCCGACATTCGTTTTCATCGCTCGGCGCCATCACCACCAGGTTCGGGATGCAGCGCAGGAAAGACAGGTCGAAGGCGCCGTGGTGCGTGGCGCCGTCCGCACCGACCAGGCCGCCGCGATCAAGCGCGAACAGCACCGGCAGATTCTGCAAGGCCACGTCATGAATCAGCTGATCGTAGGCGCGCTGCAAAAATGTTGAGTAAATCGCGCAGACCGGCTTGAGCCCTTCGCAGGCCAGGCCGGCGCTCAGAGTGACCGCGTGCTGTTCGGCGATGCCGACGTCGTGGTAGCGGTCCGGAAAACGTCGCGCAAATTCCACCAGCCCCGAGCCCTCGCGCATCGCTGGTGTGATGGCAACCACGCGCTCGTCCTTGTCGGCCATCTGGCACAGCCAGTCGCCGAACACTTGCGTATAGCTGGGCTTGCCGCCGGCCTTCTTGGTCGGGAACTCGCCGGTCACCGGGTCGAACTGGGTGACGCCGTGATACTTGATCGGATCGACTTCTGCGGGTTCGAAGCCTTTGCCCTTGAGCGTGATGACGTGCAGCAACTGCGGCCCGGGCCGGTCCTTGAGCAGATCCAGCGCGGCGGTCAGCGCGTCCAGGTCGTGGCCGTCGATGGGTCCGAAATATTCGAAGCCCAGGGTACGGAACAGCGCAGCCGGGTCATCCAGATGCGCCTCGTTGGGTTCTGCGTCCTGCGGCAGCCGTGTCAGATGCGGCGCCACCAGGCCCAGACGCTGTATCAGGCGCGCCGAGCGGTCGCGCAGCGCGCCGACGTTCTCGCTGATCGACATATCGTTGTCGTTGTAGACCACCAGCAGGTCGAGCTTGCGGTGGCCGGCGTGATTGAGTGCCTCGTAGGCCATGCCGGCGGTCATGCCGCCATCGCCAATCACCGCCACGGCGCGGCGCTTCTCCCGCTTGATGCGGATGGCCGCGGCCATGCCGGCGGCGGCGGAGATCGAGGTGCTGGAATGCCCAACGCCGAAGCTGTCGTAGTCACTCTCGTCACGCGAGCAGAACGGGTGCAGCCCGTTCAGACGGCGGATGGTCTCCAGCTGCGCACGACGGCCGGTCAGGATCTTGTGCGGATAGGCCTGATGGCCGACATCCCAGACCAAGCGGTCGTGCGGCGTGTTCAGGCAGCGATGCAGCGCCAGAGTCAATTCGACCGTGCCGAGGTTGGCGGCGAAATGTCCGCCGACGCGCCCCAGGGTCTCGATCAGGAAACGACGCATCTCCACCGCCAGATGCGGCAGCTCGTCCGCGGGCAGACGCCGCAGGTCGCTGGGCTGTTGGATGCGCCCGAGTAGGGAATAGCCGGGTATTTCGGTCATGCGGGGTGGGCGCAGGTAGACAATCTGAAAGCAGGGCAGGTGGCCATACGGTTGGCATTATCGGTCAAACGTCGAATAGGCAAGAGACTGTCGCTTTTTGCCGACTTCGGATAATGGCGTGGTCGACAGCGCGCGCTTGTTCCCGGCCCCTTGCGTTCACACGAAGCGCGAACATGGCGCAGGGCATGGGGCTCTGCCCCGATTGACGGTGCGTGGCTCGCTCAAGCACTTTGCCAACGGTGGTGCTTGGGTTCACAACACAAGGCTGGATCGGCATGCCGATACCGGCGCCTGGAGGAGACATGAGACGTTTCGCGCTCGGTGCCGTGCTGGCACTGCTCGTTGGATTGCCGGCCGTGCAGGCCGGGACGGTGGTGGACGCCAAGGCGCTCAGCGACCAGACCCAGGGCGCGAACTGGCTCGCCTATGGGCGCAATTTTTACGAGCAGCGCTACAGCCCTCTGACCCAGATCAACACCGAGACGGTAGGCAAGCTGGGCCTGGCCTGGTCCATGCCTTTGCCGAAGGATCGCTCCTTGCTGGGCACGCCCATCGTCGTCGATGGGGTGATGTATTTCTCCGGCAGCTGGAGCGTGACCCGTGCGGTGGAGGCCAGAACCGGCAAGCTGCTGTGGGAATACGACCCCAAATCCATCGAGCACGCCGGGGATCGCCTGCGCGTCTTCTGGGATTCCAACCGTGGGCTGGCGTATTGGAAGGGCACGATTGTCATCTGCACCATCGACGGCCGGCTGATTGTGCTCGACGCCAAGACCGGCAAGCCGCGCTGGAGCACGCAGACCACGGACAAGAGCAAGCCGCTGTATATCTCCGGCCACCCCAAGGTGTTTCGCGGGCTGGTGCTGATCGGCAACGGCGGCACGGAATTCGGTGCTTCGCGTGGCTATGTCAGCGCCTACCACATCACCAGCGGCAAGCTGGCCTGGCGCTGGTATGTGGTGCCCGGCAACCCCGCCGATGGTTTTGAAGATCCGTCGCAGGAAATGGCGGCCAAGACCTGGACCGGCGAGTGGTGGAAGCACGGCGGTGGCGGCAATGTCTGGAACGGCATCACCTATGACCCGGACTACAACCAGATTCTGCTCGGCACCGGCAACGGCAGCCCGTGGAATCGCAAGGTTCGCAGCCCCGGCGGCGGCGACAATTTATTCCTGTGCTCCATCGTAGCGCTGGACGCCGACACCGGCGCCTACAAGTGGCACTACCAGACCGTGCCCGGCGAGACCTGGGACTACAACTCCAGCATGGACATCGTGCTGGCCGATCTGAACATCAAAGGCAAGAACACCAAGGCACTGTTGCACGCGCCCAAGAATGGTTTTTTCTATGTGCTGGATCGAGCCAACGGCAAGCTGCTGAGCGCAGAGAAATTCGCCAAGGTGACCTGGGCCACCGGCATAGACCCCAAGACCGGTCGCCCCATCGAAGCGGTGGGCGCGCGCTATGAAGACGGCGATGAGCTGGTCTGGCCCGGCCCGCTGGGCGCGCACAACTGGCACGCCATGTCCTTCAGCCCCAAGACCGGACTGGTCTACATCCCCAAGCAGGAACTGCCGGCGCTGTTCGACGACAAGGGCGTGAAGATGGTGGACTGGCGTTCACCCTACTTCGGCATGGACGCGGCGGTGGACATGGATCTTGGCGGCGATGTGCCCAAGGACGTGGCCAGTTCCAGCCTGATCGCCTGGGACCCGCTCAAGCAGGTGAAGATCTGGGAAGTGCCGCAGTCCGAATACTGGAACGCCGGCACCATGGTCACGGCGGGCGACCTGGTGTTTCAGGGGGGCATTACCGGCGAGTTCGCCGCCTATGACGCGCGTGACGGCAAGAAGCTGTGGAGTGTCAACGTCGGCTCCGGCATCAGCGCACCGCCGGTGACCTACGAAGTGGACGGCAAGCAATACGTGTCGCTGCTGGTCGGATTTGGCGGCGCCGGCATCTCGCTCGCCGGCGGCACCGCGCTGTCGCGCTTCGGCTGGTCGCACGGCGCACAAGTGCGACAGCTCCACACCTTTGCGCTGGATGCAAAGACGCCGATGCCCAAGGTCGGCGACCCGGTGGTGCCCAAGCCCATCGTGCCGCCAGATTTCAAGGTTGACGCACAGCTCGCTATCAAGGGACGCGACGTCTACACCAACAGCTGCGTGATCTGTCACGGCGCCGGTGCAGTGTCCGGCGGCTATGCGCCGGACCTGCGCGCCTCGCCTATCTTCGCCTCACCTGCGGCGCTCAAGACCGTGATTCACGACGGCGTGAAAGTGGCCAACGGCATGCCACGCTATCCCGATATGACCGAGGCTGAATTGAACGCGCTGCAGCACTTCGTGCGCGCGCAGGCCGAGGCGGCGGTTAAGGCGAAGTAGGGCGCAGCAATAGCCCCGTAGCCCGGTTCCGCGAAACCGGAGCCGGGATGGAGACTCGGAGAAAAGCGTCTCGACTCGTCCTGGCCGAATCGCGCTCATGAGGTAGTCCCTGCGGATCAGCCGGCGTACACGCAGGCATTCCAGCGCGTGGTTGATCGGCTCGGCCTGCAAGACATTCGGCTGCACGACCTGCGCCACGAAGACACGTCGCGGGTCGCGAAGAAACTCAACGGCAACACCATTGCCCTCGCGAAGGTCACGGGCCACAAGACGCTGGCGATGTTGCAGCGCTACACGCACCTCAGAGCCGAGGACGTAGCGGCGCTGCTCGATTAAACTGCTGTGTTGCTGCGCCCGTAGCTCAGGTGGATAGAGCAATCGCCTTCTAAGCGATCGGCCGGGGGTTCGAGTCCCTCCGGGCGCGCCATTTATTTAGAACCTATCTCAAATTCGTTTGAGCAGAACTGACATAGCGGCGAGCTGGACGAAGCCGAGGAAGTTTTCGG
>JBQTJH010000133.1:0-28503 GCA_052387335.1 Panacagrimonas sp.
AAGATCGATCACTTCGTCACTCACTACAACAAGAACTGCTCGCCCTTCGTCTGGACCGCAACGGCAGAATCGATCCTGGCAAAAATCGAACGACTTACATCACAAATCAGTGGGACACCACACTAGCTGAGCGGCAGGAACGATCAGTCAAGCGTACGCGGCGAAATCTGGAGCGATGGGTCGGTGAGCTGAGTCCCGAGCAGCTGCAGCGGGTGCAGGCCTGGAGCGCGACGCGCGTACAGCGCTATGAAGACTGGATCGACCAGCGCCGTCAGCGACACGAGCGTCTGGCGCAGATGCTCGCGCTGGGGGATTCACCGCAGGCCTGCGCGGCGCTGCCGACCCTATTCCCCAGCCTTGATCCAAAGCACCTCGATGATCCACAGCGTCAGGCCAGTGCGCAGGCCTGGAATCTGTTTATTGCAGACTTTTCCGGCACGCTCAGCGCAGCACAGCGCCAGCACTTGCGTCAGCAATTGCTGGATCTGGCGGATGACGTCGAGCAACTGACCAGAGAATCCCTGGTTCAGAAGTCCGCCGCTCAGAAGTCTGCTGCTCAGGAGTCCTGGCGGTCCTGATCGATGCGCGAGTGCGTGCGCGGTTCGCGCATGTGCCAGTAGGTGAGCAGGGACACGCAGATGCAGCCCACTACATACCAGTAGAAGCCGCTCTCCATGCCGACGGATTTGAACCACAGTGCCACGTACTCGGCGGTGCCGCCGAAGATCGACACGGTCAGGGCGTAGGGCAGGCCGACGCCGAGCGCGCGCACCTCGGCCGGAAACAACTCGGCCTTCACCACGGCGTTGATCGAGGTGTAGCCGCTGACGATGACCAGCGCTAGCGTGATCAATCCGAAGGCGGCGAGCGGCGACTGCACTTTGGCCAGCGTGTGCATCAGAGGAACCGTCGCCAGCGCGCCGCACAGACCGAAGGCGAGCAGCAGGGGGCGTCGTCCGATGCGGTCGGACAAGGCGCCGGCCAGCGGTTGCAGCAGCAGGAACACGCACAGCGCCGCGGCTGAGATCGAGGTCGCCGCCGCCTTGCTGAAGCCGGAGGTATTGACCAGGAATTTCTGCATGTAGGTGGTGTAAGTGTAGAACGCGATCGTGCCGCCCAGGGTCAAGCCCACCACCGTTGCCAACTCGCGCGGATGTCGCAGCAGCGCGCGCAGCGGATTGACGCGTTTGGCGGCACCGACAGCAAACGAATCAGTTTCCACCAGATTGCGGCGCAGATATAACGCCACCACGGCCAGCACGGCACCGATGACAAACGGGATACGCCAGCCCCAGGCTTCCAGTTCCTGCTGCGTGAGCAGGCCTTGCAGCAGGATGAGCACGGCCAGCGCGGACAGTTGACCCAGGATCAGGGTCACGTACTGGAAACTTGAGAAGAAGCCACGACGTTCGCGCGTGGCCATCTCGGACAAATAGGTCGCGCTGGTGCCGTATTCGCCGCCCACGCTCAGGCCCTGGATCAGGCGCGCCAACAGCAGCAAGGCCGGAGCCCAGGCGCCGATCTGCGCATGACTGGGTGTCAGCGCGATCATCAGCGAGCCAAAGCACATCAGCAGCACCGAGCGCGTGAGCGCGGCCTTGCGGCCATAGCGGTCGGCGTACCAGCCGAACAGCAGACCGCCGAGCGGACGCATCAGAAAGCCCACCGCGAAGATGGCGGCGGAATTCATCAGCTGCGCGGTCAGGTCCTCGCTGGGGAAGAAGCTGCTAGCGAAATACAGCGAGAACGCGGCGTAGACATACCAGTCATACCACTCCACCAGATTGCCTATCGATCCGCCGAAGATCGCGCGCAGGCGCTGGCGCGTGCTGAGCTCAGACACTGCTGCGCGGACCCAGCAGAATCACCGCGGCACCGAGCAGGCAGAGCAGTGCGCCGCCCAGATCCCAGCGATCTGGACGTGCCCCTTCAACCAGCCACAGCCAGATTAGCGAGCACAGGATGTAGAGCCCGCCGTAGGCGGCATAGGCGCGCCCGGCAAAGCTTGCGTCGATGCGTGTCAGACACCAGGCAAAGCTGATCAGACAGACGACACCGGGTAGTACCCACAGGGCCGACTTGCCCAGGCGTAGCCAAGCCCAGAAGGCGAAACAGCCGGCGATTTCCAGTACGGCCGCCAGCACGCCGATGCCCAGCGAAGAGATCATGGTTCATCAGGTCCGATGAGAACGCCGATTGTGTCAGACCCGACTGCGCCGACGGCTTGCTGCGCCGCTGCGGGCGTGACCAGAATGCTGCGCGTTGTGATGAGCGTAGCGGCACACCCGTTTGTCCAGTCCAGGAGAGCAGGGCGATGAAACCTCGTGCTGGCGATAACCGATTCCTGGTGTATCTGGACGCCGGTCAGCACGTGTTTCGTGAGGGCGAGGCGGTGGACCATGCCTATGTCATCGAGAGCGGCGTGGTCGAGATCACGCGCGATGTCGACGGCGCCGCCGAGGTGCTAGGGTCTGTTGACATATGAATGATCGCTGCGGCGGAGGTCACTTTTGCGCAGCGCAAGGAAGGAGCGACGAGGTGTACTCAACGTACATGAGGAGCGACTGACGCGGCGATGCGCAAAAGTGGCCCCGCCCCTTCGGGTTGCGGCCAAAATCCCGCCATGCGGCGTTGCGCCCGGCTCGCTTGGAATCACCAAGCTTCGCCGGCCGCGCCTTGCCTGGCGGGATTTTGGACTCGCAACGCAGCGACCATTCATGTGTCAACAGACCCTTGGGAGAGGCGCGACACCCGGACGTCAGCGCCGCAAAAAAGACCTGCGGATACGCACTCAAGTCTTGGAGTCTTGACCGCGATGGTCGAATCCCGGCGCTTACCCGAACGCGAAGTTCTCCACCGGCAGCTTGGTCAGCGACTTGCTGGGCTTGAGCATGCTGCTGGCGTGGCTCTTGGCGCGCGGCAGGATGTGGTCAAAATAGAAGCGCGCGGTGGCGATCTTGGCCTTGTAGAACTCGGGCGACTCGGCGCCCCCGCCATTGAGATCAGCTTGCGCCAGCTTCTGAGACGCCACTGAGGCCTGCAGCGCCCAGAAGTAGGCCATCATCACGTAGCCCGAGTACATCAGGAAGTGATGGCTGGCGCTGGACACCACATCCCGATCCTTGCGCCCCATCAGCATGATGCGCACCGTCAGCACGTTCCATTCCGCCGCCAGCTTGGCCAGGTCGGTGGCGTAGCGGCGCAGCTTGGGCTGACGCATATGCTCCATGGCGAACTTGGCGATCAGCCCAGTGAACTCGCGCACGGCCTTGCCGCGCGTCTGGATCAGCACCTTGCGCCCCAACAGATCCAGCGCCTGGATACCGGTGGTGCCCTCGTACAAAGTGGCGATGCGCGCGTCGCGCGCAATCTGCTCCATGCCGTGCTCCTTGATGTAGCCGTGGCCGCCGAAAATCTGCACGCCGTGATTGGCAGCTTCCAAGCCCATCTCGGTCAGAAAGCCCTTGAGAATCGGCGTGAAGAAGCCCAGGCGGTCATCCCACAGCTTGTACTTGGCCGGGTCGTTTTCAATGATGCCGTTGACCATGTGATCGGCGTACTGCGCGGCGAAGTAGATCATCGCCCGGCCGCCCTCGGCGACTGCCTTCTGCGTCAGCAGCATGCGCCGCACATCGGCGTGGTGAATGATGGCGTCGGCAATTTTCTCCGGCTCCTTCTTGCCTGACAGCGCGCGCATCGAACGTCGGTCCTTGGCGTAGGCCAGCGCGTTCTGAAATGACAACTCGGCGTGGCACACGCCCTGGATCGCGGTGCCGATGCGTGCCGTGTTCATGAACGTGAACATGGCCTCCAGCCCCTTGTTCGGCTCGCCGATCAAATGTCCGACGGCGCCGTCAAAGTTCAGCACTGCGGTAGCAGAGGCCTTGATGCCCATTTTGTGCTCGATGGACGCGCAGACCACTGGATTGCGTTCACCCACCGCGCCGGAGGCATCGGGCAAAAACTTCGGTACCACGAACAGCGAGATGCCGCGTGTGCCGGGCGGCGCATCGGGCAGGCGCGCCAGCACCACGTGCACGATGTTTTCGGCCAGGTCGTGTTCGCCGGCTGAGATGAAGATCTTGGTGCCGGTCAGCGCGTAGGTGCCGTCGGCGCGCGGTTCGGCCTTGGTCTTGACCTGACCCAGGTCGGTGCCGCACTGCGGCTCGGTCAGGCACATGGTGCCGGTCCAGCGGCCCTCCACCAGCGGCGGCATGTAGGTCTGCAGCAGTTCGGGGCTGCCGTACTGCATGATCGTGTTCATCGCGCCCAGCGACAGGCCCGGATACATGGTGAACGACCAATTGGCCGTGCCCATCATTTCGGACTTGAACAGGCCCATGGACATGGGCAGGCCCTGGCCGCCGTACTCGGCCGGATGCGACAGACCCTGCCAGCCGCCGGCGACGTACTGGGCGTAGGCCTCCTTGAATCCCTTGGGCGTGCGCACCTCGCCGCTGTCCAGCCGGCAGCCTTCCTCATCGCCAGACAGGTTGATGGGCGCCAGCACTTCCTCACAGAACTTGGCGCACTCATCCAGGATGCTGGCCACCGTGTCCGGGTCGGCGTCCTTGCCGTTGGACAGCCCAGCGTAGTGCGAGGGGTAGTCGAACACCTCGTTCATGAGGAAGCGGGTGTCGCGCAGCGGAGCTTTGTAAGTGGGCATGGACGGGTAGATGCGTGCAGAAGGAGACAGGACGCGGAGTTTTGGGCGCGCTCCCGGCGCTGCCATTGGCCGCTTGCGAACCGCCACTGGCGCTTCGGCCGAGCGTTGATCTCGACAAACCCGGCCCGGCCACGGATGGAAGTCCGGATGACTCGGCTAAACTATGTAGCCCGCGCCGGCATAGCTCAGTTGGTAGAGCACCTGATTTGTAATCAGGGGGTCACGGGTTCGATTCCTGTTGCCGGCACCACCCTTTTATCTTTCGCCTGCGGCTCGTTCTTCAGCCGCGCCCGGGCTGCCCGCCGGCCATGGCGTGCGCGTCAGGCCTCGTGCGGAATGCCTGGCCCGACTGCTGCGGAGGCACCCAATCCAGGTCACGGCCATTTCTGTGGCGACTGCCACAGATTTCCGGAAACAGGGCCTGAAGGGCTCGTCCGACAGACGGACATGATCGGCGGTTCACAGGATGCCGGCCCTGAGCGCAGCGATGGCAGCATAGTCATCGGGGTGCTGGCCGATGACCGAGGGTCAATTCGTGAGTCCGGGTTTCCAAAATCCGATCCTCCAGCGCTCCGAACAGGCCGCCCGGTTCCTTCGTTTGGCAGGCCAGATCGAATTCGATGCGAGACTATGGTTTTCTAGTCGCTACAGGGACTTGTGAGGCAAGCTTGAGATATTATGGAGATTAGGGGTTTAGGCTTTTCTGTATTCTGGACTCGATCCGCAAGGAAGGGCTGCGCGTCGAAACGGATTATCACGTCACCTCACCGGCATTGAAATGAGCGGCAACAATCTAATTTTCCTGGTCATGGATAGCTGTCGCTTCGACAGCTATCTGGCCGCCAAGACGCCGAACATGGACCGCCTGGGTATGGGCGAGCGCCGCTATTCATTCGCGTCCTGGACGTCGCCGTCTCACTACACCTATTTGATGGGGATGATCCCCCATCGCAGCCCGCAGGGCGTGTTTGCCTCAGAGGTGTACAAAAACGATTTCGTGAAGTGGGTGGACCGGCTCGGCATCAATGGCTTGTCGTTCAAGAGTTTCGTGCCGCAGCTGTCCCTGCCCAAGGTGTTGCAGGATCACGGCTACCGCACCGCGGCGCGCGTGTCGCTGCCGGTGCTCAATCCGACCTGTCATCTGAACAAGCACTTCGATGACTACAAGCTGATGGCGAATCACAACGACTTCGTCGGCATCATCAAGGACATCGAATTCGACGAGGACGAGCCGCAGTTCTATTTCTGCAATCTGGGCGAAACCCATTACCCCTACATGCTGGACGGCAACTCCTTGCCGCACATCTCCGGCGTACACGGCGTGTTCAAGCGCATGGACGATGAGCTCGGCCACGCGCAGCACGATCAGTTCTTTGATGAAAAGCAGATGTGCGACTTGCATCTGCAACAGATCAAGACGGTGGAGTACGTCGATGGCGTGCTCGATTCTTTAATCAGCAAAGCGCCGGTCGGTACACATTTCATCGTGACCGCCGATCACGGCGAATGCTTCGGCGAAAGCGGATATTTCGGGCATGGCCCGATCGTGCACGAAAAGGTGCTCGAGGTTCCGTTCATCGAGGGGCGGAAAAAGTGACGGTTGCTCGTGCTCTTGGAGAGGAGTGCGGCCTTGACCGGGGTCTGATGACGTGAAGGACAGCGCTTTCGACATTCTGGGCCTGTGCCCGGCCGATCTCCCGCAGGCCGGCATTGCGCTGGCCGTGGCGCGCGCCGGTGGACTGGGCCTGCTCGATCTTGAATTTGCCACGGACGCGGCGCGCATCGAGCGCAACTTCGAGCGTCTGCTGGGTGCTACCAGCGGGCGTCTGGGTTTGCGCGTCACTGCGGCATCGGCGGATCTGGCTTCGCGTCTTGTTGAACGTGCGGGCGAGCGCACGCTCAGCTTCGTGCTGGCCGGTGCGGTCAACACGCTGGCGGCCCTGCGCCTCAGCGCGGGCGTGCGCGAAACCGATCTGTGCCTGGCCGAAATCCTGTCTGCCGATGATCTGAGCACGGCGGTTCAGTTCGCAGACGGTGTCGTGGCCCGTGGCCACGAAGCCGGAGGCTGGGTCGGCGAAGACAGCAGCTTCATCCTGCTGCAGAAGCTGCGCGGACAGACCGCCAAGCCGGTATTTATCCAGGGCGGTATCGGCGTGCGCGCCGCCGCCGCCAGCCGCGCCGCGGGTGCTGCCGGCGTGGTGCTTGATGACTGCATGCTGCTGCTGGCGGAGTCGAGTGTGCCCGCCGCGATACAGGCGGATATCGCGCGTCTGAACGGCGCCGAATGCAAGCTGCTGGGCGAACTTTTGCAACGGCCTTGCCGCGCGTTTGCACGTCCTGCCAGCGCTGCGCTGAAAAGCGCCGAGGAAGACACCCGCGCCGCTGAAGGCGAGTCCTTGAGCCTGGCCGACTGGGCGGGACGGATGAATTCCAGGCTCGGCTGGCAGGCAGATCGTCTGCTGCCGCTGGGCCAGAGTGTGGGCCTTGCAGCGGCTTATCGCGACAGCTATCGCAGTGTCGGACGGTTGGTGCAGGCGGTTCGCCGCGCTTCGCTCAAGCAGGTCGAGCGCGCGGCGCAGCTGGGCTTCATCGACGAGAACGGGCCGCTGGCACGTTCACACGGCACGCGATATCCGCTGGCCCAGGGCCCGATGACACGCGTGTCGGATTCACCCGCGTTTGCAGCCGAGGTGGCACGCAATGGCGCGCTGCCGTTCCTGGCGCTGGCGCTCATGCGCGGACCGCAGGTCGCAGACATGCTGACGCGCACGCAGGAACTGGCCGGCGCGCTGCCCTGGGGCGTGGGCATGCTCGGCTTTGTGCCGCAGGCGCTGCGCGAAGAGCAATGCGCGGAAATCTGGAAGTGCAAGCCGGCGTATGCGCTGATTGCGGGTGGACGCCCGGATCAGGCGGCAGAGTTTGAAAAGCGCGGCATTGCGACCTACATCCATGCGCCGGCACCGGCTTTGCTCAAGCTGTATCTGGAGCAGGGTGCGCGCCGCTTCGTGTTCGAGGGCCGCGAGTGTGGTGGTCATGTCGGTCCGCTCGGCAGCTTTCCGCTGTGGGAACAGATGATCGAGGTGCTGCTGGCGCAGGTGCCAGCGGGCGAGGAAAAAAATATTCACGTCCTGCTTGCCGGCGGCATTCATGACGCCGCCTCGTCGGCCATTGTCGCTACCATGACCGCGCCGCTGGCTGAGCGCGGCATGAAGGTCGGCTGCCTGATGGGCACGGCCTATCTGTTCACGCAGGAGATCGTCGAATCGGGTGCGGTGGTGGAAGGCTTCCAGGCCGAGGCGCTGCGCTGCGAGCGCACGATGAATCTGGAGTCCGGCCCGGGCCATGCCTCGCGCTGCGTGGATACAAAGTTCGCGCACGATTTCTACGACACGCGTCGTCGCCTGATCCGCGAGGGCAAGAGCACCGAAGAAATCCGTGATGTGTTGGAAGACTTGAACCTAGGTCGTCTGCGCATCGCCTCCAAGGGCGTCAATCGCGACGACACCGGACGCGTGGTCGAAGTGCCGGTGGAGCAGCAGCTGGCCGACGGCATGTACATGATCGGCCAGGTCGCGACGATGCGGGACCGCGTGCAGTCGCTGGCCGAGCTGCATGAGAACGTCACGCGTGGCGCGCAGGCGCTGCTGGATGAGCAGACCCTGGCGCGCATCGAACGCGCGGAAGATGCCAAGCCCTCCGACATCGCCATCGTCGGTATCGGCATCACCTTGCCCAAGGCCGACAGCGCGGACGATTACTGGAAGCTGATCCTGGACAAGCACTGCGTGATCCGCGAAGTGCCCAAGGATCGCTGGGACACCGAGCTGTACTACGACGCCGACCAGAAGTCGCGCGACAAGATCTACTCGAAGTGGGGCGGCTTCCTCGACGAGATTCCGTTCGATCCGATGCGCTTCGGCATTCCGCCGAAGTCGATGAAGTCCATCGATCCGCTGCAGCTGCTGACCCTGGAAACCGCGGCGCGCACCCTGGCCGACGCCGGGTATGCCGATGGCCAGTTTGATCGCGAGAACACCTCGGTGATTCTTGGCGCCGGTGGCGGCGCGGGCGATCTGGGTGTGCAGTACAGCATGCGCTCCGAGCTGCCGCGCTTCGTTGAAAATCTGTCTCCCGAAGTGTGGGAGCGCCTGCCGGAATGGACCGAAGAGTCCTTCGCCGGCACCCTGCTGAATGTAGCGGCCGGTCGCGTGGCCAATCGTCTGGATTTCGGCGGCGTGAACTTCACCGTCGACGCGGCCTGCGGGTCCTCGCTCGCGGCGATCAGCATCGCCGTGCACGAACTGGAAACCGGCCGCAGCAGCATGGTGCTGGCCGGTGGTTTCGACACCACGCAGTCTGCGTTCGCGTTCACCGCGTTCGCCAAGACCCAGGCGCTGTCAGCCAAGGGCCAGGCGCGCACGTTTGACCAGTCCGCAGACGGCATCGCGATTTCCGAGGGCGTGGCCATGGTCGCGCTCAAGCGTCTGGCTGACGCCGAGCGCGACGGTGATCGGATCTACGCCGTGATCAAGGCGGCCTCCGGGTCCAGCGATGGCAAGGCTCTGGGCCTGACCGCTCCGCGCACCGAAGGCCAGGTGCGCGCGCTCAAGCGCGCGTATCGCAAGGCGGGTTTCTCCACCGCCACCTTGGGTCTGGTGGAAGCGCACGGCACCGGCACACCGGTAGGGGATCGCACCGAAGCGCAGACCATTGCGCGTGCGCTCAACGAGGATCACGCGGTGCCGCGCAGCGTGGCCATCGGTTCGGTCAAGACCCTGATCGGCCACACCAAGGCCGCGGCCGGTGTCGCTGGTCTGATCAAGGTGGCGCTGTCGCTGTATCACCGCGTGCTGCCCGCGCACTACGGCGTCGACAAGCCCATCGACACGGTGGCCGACGCCCATTCGCCGGTGTATCTACTCAAGGACGCGCGTCCCTGGGTGGCCTCACCGCAGCATCCGCGTCGTGGTGCGGCCTCCGCTTTCGGTTTTGGCGGCACCAATTTCCACGCCGTGCTGGAGGAGTACAACGGCGCCGCCAGCGGCGCGCGCGGCGGCAACCGCTGGCCGGCAGAGTTATTCCTGTTCCGCGCGGCGGACGTTGCCAGCCTGGCCCACGAGCTGGAAAAAATTCTGCCGCACCTGCAGCCCGGATCGCGCATCAAGCCGGCCGAGTTTGCTGCCGCCCTGGCGCGGCAGGCCGGGCTGCGTCGCGCCATGCCGGTGGCACTGGCCATCGTCGCGGGTGACCTGAAATCGCTGGCGCAGGACCTGGCTGCGGCCGTGGCGCACTTGCAAGGCGGCACCAAGCCCTTACCGGCGAGCATCAAGCTCAACAAGAACGTGCCGGCGACTTCACCGGCGGTGGCCTTCCTGTTCCCGGGTCAGGGTTCGCAATACCTGAACATGGGTCGCGAGGCCGCGCTGTATCTGCCCGAAGTGCGCGAGGCGCTGGAATTTGCCGACGGCGTACTGGCAGAAGAATTCCGCAGCCCCTTGTCCAGCTTGATGCTGCCGCACGCCTGTTTCGACGCGGAAGCCGAAGCGGCGCAGAACTCTGCGCTGACCGATACGCGCGTGGCGCAGCCGGCCATCGGCACGATGGCGCTTGGTTACTTGCGTCTGGCCGAACGCCTGGGCATCGAGCCGGTGGCAGCGGCGGGCCACAGCTACGGTGAATACTCGGCCTTGATGGCAGCGGGCGCGCTATCTGCTGAAGATTTCCTGCGCCTGTCTGCCGCGCGCGGTCGCGCGATGGCGGCGGCATCCAAGTCCTCGCAGCCGGGTGGAATGGCGGCGGTGCAAGGTATGCGCGAGCGCATCGCGGCCTTGGTCCTGGGGTTTGACGGTGTACGCATCGCCAATCACAACGCGCCCGAACAGTCGGTGATTTCGGGCCCCAAGGACCAGATCGAGAAGGCGGTGCAGAAGCTCGGCGCCGAAGGCCTGCGTGCCAGCTTGTTGCCGGTATCCGGCGCGTTCCACACCGAATTGGTGGCGCCGGCCAAGACGCCCTTGTCGGCCGCGATTCACGCCACGGAATTCAAGACCGCGCGCTTCCCGGTGTACGCCAACACCAGCGGCGCGGCCTATCCGGCTGCGCCTGAGGCGATGCAGAACCTGCTCGACGGACACCTGCTGTCCAGCGTCGAGTTCGTCACCGAAATAGAGGCGATGTACGCAGCCGGTTGCCGCGTATTTCTGGAACTCGGTCCCAAGGGCGTGTGCGCCGGCATGGCGCGCCAGACCCTGGCGGGGCGCGATGCTGCGGCGATATCCCTGGACGCCAATGGCGGCGGCTTGCGCGGCCTGCTGATCGGCCTCGGCGAGTTATTCGTCAACGGTGTGGACTTTGACATCGCGGCGCTATTCGCCGAACGCGAAATCCATCGCCTTGAGATGACTCAGTTGGCCGAACTCGGGCAGCCCGTCACTTATCCCAAACACTGGTGGATGGTCAGTGGAGGGTGTGCGCGGGCCATCGATGATCCGGTACAGCGCACGGGCGCAAAGCCCGCGCTGACCAAGGCGACTTCGGATGCGGCGCGCGCGGCGATCGAGCAGCGCATGAGCGCGCAGATCAAGGCCAAGCTCCCGGTACAGACCGCTTCATCTTCGCCATCGGCTGGGATAAGCCCCGCGCTGGCGCTGGCGCCGGCGGCGCTGAACAGTGAGGCCTGGCAGGCTTATCAGCAGACGATGCGTCAGTTTCTTGCGCTGCAGGAGCGCGTGGTCCAGCAGTACATGAGCGGCGCAAGCTTGCCGGTGGACGCGGCCCCGACCCTGACTCTGCCGATGCAGCCCTCTGTGCCGGCTGCAGCGCGCGTGATTGATGTTGTACCTGCGCAGACGCCGGTGCGTTCTGCGCCCGCGGCGAGCAGGGACCTGCGTGCGCTGCTGCTTGGCATCGTGTCCGAGCGCACCGGATATCCGTCCGAGATGCTGGAGCTTGATGCCGATCTCGAGGCTGACCTGGGCATTGATTCGATCAAGCGCGTGGAAATTCTGGGCGCCCTGCAGAACGCGCTGCCGTCGGCTGAGGGGCAGGTGATGCACTCGCGCATGGAGCGCCTGACCCGATCACGATCACTGAATGCCTGGCTCTCCGAGCTGGGCAACATGCTGGGCGCGGAGCCCGGCGCAAGCTCGCCCGCAGCGGCCGCGGTGGCTGCGATGATTGCCGTGCCGGCGTCGCTGGACGCACAGCCGCTGTTGCTGGGCATCGTGTCCGAACGCACCGGATATCCGTCCGAGATGCTGGGGCTTGATGCCGATCTCGAGGCCGACCTGGGTATTGATTCCATCAAGCGCGTGGAAATTCTGGGGGCTCTGCAGAAGGCTTTGCCGGCGCAAGCGGGCGCGGCCATGCAGTTGCGCATGGAACGCTTCACCAAAGCACGGTCGCTGAATCTGATCCTGGCTGAGCTGAGCACGCTGATGCCCGCGCTCCCAGCACTCGTCGCGCAGGCGCTGAGCCGCGTCGGCGAAGCACTGGATTTCAAGGCCCTGATGCTTGGCATCGTGTCCGAACGCACCGGGTATCCGTCCGAGATGCTCGGGCTTGATGCCGACCTTGAAGCCGATCTGGGCATTGATTCCATCAAGCGCGTGGAAATTCTGGGCGCTTTGCAAAAGGCGCTGCCAACGGACATCGGCGCCACCGTGCAATCACGCATGGAACGCTTCACCAAGGCGCGCTCGCTCAGTCTGATTCTGGCGGAGCTGAATGGATTGCAGCCGGCACCGGTCCAGACCGCATCTCCGGTGGCGTTATCGGCAATGAGCTTCGACGTGCAATCTCTGCTGCTCGGCATCGTCGCCGAACGCACTGGCTATCCGGTCGAGATGCTCGGGCTTGATGCCGACCTTGAAGCCGACCTGGGCATTGATTCCATCAAGCGCGTGGAAATTCTGGGCGCTTTGCAGAAGGCCTTGCCGGCGGATGTGGCAGCACAGATCCAGTCGCGCATGGAGCGCTACACCAAGGCGCGCTCGCTGGCGCTGATGCTGACCGAACTGGCCGCGGCTCAATCTGAAAATCCAGCGCCTGCTGCAGAGTCCGAGCCAGCACCGGCTCAGGCGCCCGCACCGGCAGACGTGGCGGTAGCACTGCCGCGCTTCGTAATCAAAACCCGACCCGCGCCTTTGTCCGGCGCTGTAGTTGCGCTCGAGGGCCCGGTGCTGGTCCTCGGTGGTCCTGCCAGTGTGACCCAGCCGCTGCTGAGTGAACTTGAGGCGCGTGGCCTTGCGCCGCTGCACATCGCCGACGCCGACGCCGAAAATCTGCGCAAGCGTATCGTCAAGGCGCGCAAGCAACGGGGCGCATTCAGCGCGATTCTGCACTTGCACGGACTGAGTATTGGCGAGGCACAAGACCTCTCGACATGGCGCGCGCTGTACCAGCGCGATCTGCTGAGCTTGTTCCACGCGATTCAGGTCTGTATCGACGATCTGCCCAAGGCGCGCGTGATCGGCGCCAGCCGTCTCGGCGGAACCTTCGGACGCGATGCAGTGGGCAAGGGTGAGGCTATCGCCGGTGGCGTCAACGGCATGCTCAACTGCCTGCGCAACGAGTATCCGAGCTGTCAGGCCCGCGCCGTGGATTTTGACGGCCAGTCTGATGCCGAGATTGCCGAACTGCTGGTACAGGAATTGTTCGCGCAGGATTCCGAAACCGAGGCGGGTTACATCGTTGGTCGCGAACGCTACGGCGCCAGCACCGTTGAACAGGCTCTGGTGCCGAGCCCGTTCCCGGCCCAGGTGACACCAAGCGGTGAGTGGGTGCTGCTGGCCACCGGCGGTGCGCGTGGCATCACCGCGGAGATCATCGAAGAACTGGTGCGTCCGGGCATGCGCGTGGTGTTGCTGGGCCGCACCGTCGAGCCCGCGCCGGAAGATCCGACGCTGGCGCAGCTAGCTGACGCTGGCGCACTGCGCAAGGCGGTGCTGGCACAGCGTCTGGCGCGCGGCGAGAAACCACGGCCGGTGGAGGTGGATCGCGAGGTTGCGCGCGTGCTGGTGGATCGCGAAATCCGCGGCAATCTTGCGCGTCTGCGTGCCGCCGGCGCCAGCGTGGACTATGTGCCCTGCGACGTGCGCGATGAGACCGCACTCGGAGGTTTGATCGATGCGCTGTACGCGCGTCACGGCCGCATCGACGCCGTGATTCACGGCGCTGGCGTGATCGAGGACAAGCTGCTGGCCGACAAGTCCGCTGAGTCCTTCGAACGCGTGCTCGGCACCAAGCTCGATCCGGCCTTCGTGTTCTCGCGCAAGCTGCGCGGCGACACGCTCAAGCTGCTGTGTTTCTTCACCTCGGTGGCCGGCCGGTACGGAAACCGTGGCCAAACCGATTACGCTGCCGCCAACGAGGCACTCAACCGCTGTGCGTGGATGCTGCATCGTCGATTTGCCCAGACACGCGTCATGGCCATCAACTGGGGCCCCTGGGACGGGGGCATGGCCAGCGAGGGCGTGAAGCGCGCGCTGCGTGAACGCGGTATGGAGCCGATCCCGGTGGCGGCTGGTCGTCGCATGTTCGCCGACGAGCTGGCGCAGGGCCTGCGAAACGATGTCGAACTGGTCGCAGGCAAGGGACCCTGGGCTGAACTCGACGCCGGCCGTGCGCCGGTCGCCGCAACTTCGCGTCCGGGTTTTGCCTTCGTGCGGCGCGAGCCGCGTGTCGGCCTGGGCGGCGCCATGATGCTGGAGCATCGCCTGAGCCTGGCCGACGATCCGTACATGGCCGATTACCTCGTCGACGGCGCGCCGCAGTTGCCGCTGGCCGTCGCGCTGGAATACCTGTCGCAGTTCGCAGCTGCAGGATGGCCGCAGTGGCAGGTGGCCGAGATTCGCGATCTGCGTCTGCTGTCGCCCTTGAGTATGGACACGGAAGCAGGACGCGATCTGGTTCTGCGTGCGCGTGCAGCCACGCATTCGGAACCGGGTGCGCAGGCGGTCACGGTGGAAATGCTCGATCCGCGGCGCAAGGACAGCGCCATGGTGCGCGCCACGGCGGTCCTGTTGCCGGAACTGCCGCTGGCACCGGCGCCGAGTCTCGCGCGGCTGATGAGTGGCCAGAGTCTGGAGGCGGCGAGCGCCTACGCGCAGCATCTGCGTCGCGGTGATCGGTTCCGTTGCCTGAGCCGCATCATGCGCGTGGATCATCAGGGCGTGGATGCCGACCTGCTGGCCTCATCGCCCCAGCTCCTGCTCGGCGACAGCGCCCGGAGCAGCAGCTGGTTGTTCGATCCAACGGTGGTGGATGCCGCCTCACAACTTGCGTTCGTATGGGCCCGTATCCACCGCGAGAAAGGCACTCAACCGGCACGACTCGGCCGTATCCGACGTTTCGGTTTTGGCCCCATGAGCGGCGGCTTGCACCTATCGCAGCGCGTGCAACCGACCGATGGCGAGCGTGGCCTGCGCTACAGCGCCGAGGTCGTGGATGCCAGCGGCCAGGTGCGCCTGCTGATCGAGGACGGCGAAAGCAGCATGCTCGCCGAGCTCAATCGCCTGGCGCCTAGCCAGCAGAATTGATGTCGCAGGATGGCCGGTAACGGCCGTCCGCCACGTTGCCCGCGCTGCGATACGCTTGCGCGGATCGCTACGCCATCGCCACGCCATTTCATGCCCGGTCTTTCATGAGCGCACCGTTGGACATCGCCATCATCGGTCTTGCCGGGGTCTATCCCGGCGCCGCCGATGCGAGCGCGTTCTGGCGCAACATCTGCGCAAAAGTCGATGCGATTACGGATGCCGATCCCGAATGGGTGGGGCCTTATTTCGAGGCTGATACGCAGGCTGATGATCGCATCTACACCACGCGCGGCGGCTTCCTGCGCGAACTCGCTCACGTCGATCCGCTGGACGTCGGCGTCATGCCCAACGTCGCGGCGGGCAGTGACCCGGATCATCTGATCGCACTCAAGATCGCGCGCGACGCGCTGCGCGACGCTGGTTATCTCGATCGCAAGATCGATGGTGCGCGTGCCGGTGTGGTGATCGCGCGTGGCACCTACGGCAATCGCGGCATGGCCGGCATGCTGTCGCGCGGCTTCTTCATGGACCAGATGATGGACGTGGTCCGCCAGCTGCGCCCGGATTTTTCCGAGACGCAGATCCGCGAACTGCAGACCGATCTGAAGAAGCAGTTGCCACCCTATGGCGGCGACATGGTCGGCGTGCTGACGCCGAACGTGATTGCCAGCCTGATCGCCAATCGCCTGGACTTCATGGGCCCGGCCTACATCGTCGATGCGGCCTGCGCGTCGAGCCTGATCGCCATTGACGCTGCCGCACAGGAGCTGGCCAGTGGCCGCTGCGATCTGATGCTGGCTGGCGGCACTCAGGTCCAGACGCCGCCGCAGCTGTTCATCCAGTTCTGCCAGATCAACGCGCTGTCGCGCGATCGCCTGCGACCGTTCCAGAAAGGCTCGGAAGGCACCTTGCTGGGTGAGGGCTGCGGCATGCTGGTGCTCAAGCGCCTGGCCGACGCCGAGCGCGATGGCGACAAGATCTACGCCGTGATCAAGGGCATCGGCGTGTCGTCCGACGGCAAGGCCAAGGGGCTGCTGGCGCCGCGCCTGGAAGGCGAGATTCTGGCCATGCAACGTGCCTACGAATCCAGCGGCATCGACCCGCAGACGGTGGATCTGGTCGAAGCCCACGGCACCGGCACCAGCGTCGGCGACAAGACAGAAGTCGAATCACTCAACGCGATCTTCGGCGCGCGTGGCATGGGGCCGCACATTGCCATCTCGGCAGTGAAGTCGATGATCGGCCACTGCCTTCCGGGCACGGGTGCGGCGTCAATGATCAAGACCGCGCTGGCGCTGCACCACAAGGTACTGCCGCCCATGTTGTGCGATGAGCCCGATCCAGCACTGGGTCTGGAGCGCACGCCGTTCTACATCAACAACCAGACCCGACCGTGGATCCACGGCGGCGGCACACCGCGCCGCGCTGGCGTCAACGCCTTTGGTTTCGGTGGCATCAACGCGCATGTGATTCTGGAAGAGTACGTGCCCAGTGCGCTGCGCGGGCAGACGGCGGCTACGCCGCTGATACAGACGCCGGCTGCGAGCGAGTTGGTTTTGCTGGCGGCTGACACCCACGCGCAGCTGGTCGGCCTCGGCCGTGCGGTGCTCGGCCATCTGCGCTCGGCGCATCCACCGAGCCTGGCGGAAATCGCCAAGGCTGCCGCCGCGATGGTCGGCGGCCAGACGCATCGACTGGCGCTGGTGGCGGAGTCGCGCGAGGACTTGACCAAGAAGCTGGAACAGGCGCTAGAGAAACTTGCGGGCGGCGCCAAACCGTTCAAGACGCGCGCAGGGGTGCAATACGGCCAGGGCGCGGCGTCGGGCAAGCTGTGCGTGTTGTTTCCCGGTGAGGGTTCTCAATACCCCGGCATGCTGGCTGAACTCTGTGTGCACTTTCCGCAGGTGCGCGACTGGTTCGACTTCATCGAAGAAGCGGCGCACGCGCGCGGCGGCCGTTCGCGCGCCGAGGTGCTGTTCCCCGCGCCGACGCTGCTCAGCCCGGCACGCCGCGAGGAGCTGGAGCAGACGCTGTACGACATGGATATGGCCGCGGAGAGCGTGTTCGCCGCCAGCCTGGGTTTACAGGCGCTGTTCGACGATCTGGGCCTGCAAGCCGATGCGATGCTCGGCCATTCCACCGGTGAAAACACCGCGCTCACGGCCTGCAAGGTGCGACGCTATGAACGCCGCGAGGAAGTGGCCGAAGCGGTGCAGGATGTCAACGCGATCTATCGCAAGCTCGAAGCCGAAGGCCGCATTGTTCAGGGCAGCCTGCTCACGGTGGGCGGCCTGACACGCGATACCCGCGCCGGCCTGCTGGCGGACCTGGCCAGCAGCGGCATGCAGCTGGCGATGGACAATTGCCCCAACCAGGTGGTGTTGTTCGGCGCGCCCGCTGCTGCAGCACGCCTGCGCGAGCGCCTCGCCGCTGACGGTGCCATCTGCCAGGAATTGCCCTTCGGACGCGCCTACCACACGCCGCTGTTCAAGCCGCTGGCAGATGCGTTCCGCGCGTATTTCAAGGCCCTCGACTTCGGTCCGGGTCGGGTGCCGCTGTACAGCGCGCGATCCTGCGCGCCGTTTCCGTCGCAGGCCGATGCAATGCGCGAGCTCACCGCGCAGCAATGGGAAAATCCGGTGCGTTTCACCGAGACCATCGAGCGCCTGTACGCCGACGGCTACCGCATTTTTTTGGAAGTAGGTCCCAGCGCGAATCTGAGCGCTTTTGTCTCCGACACCTTGCGTGCACAGGCTGATGTGATTGCGCTCAGCAGCAATAGTCGGCGCAAGCCGGCGCTGGCGCATCTGCTGCTGACCTTGGGGCATCTGTTTGTCGCCGGCGTGCGCTTCGACGCGGCCAAGCTGTTCGCGCATCGCGACATCGCCATCTTCGATCTCTATGCCGACCCCAGGCCGGCCAAGACCACGCGTGCGCGTGCGGCGTTGAGCATGCCGCTGGTCAAGCTGCCGGAAAAATGGAAGAAGCTCACTCCTGCACCTGGATCTACGGTTGCTGCGCCTGCGGTAACTGCTGCGGCGAGTGCAACCGCCGCGACTGATCCGCGTCTGGCTTTGCTGCAATCTCATTTTGCGCTGATGCAGGAATTTCTCGACAGCCAGGCACGCATGCTCAGCCTGGCAACCGGAGTGCCGCTCGCGCATCAGACGGCGGCACCGCCCCCGAGCCCCGATGCGGCGCAATTCCCCTTGCTGGGACCGGTGCTTGAGGCCGATGGCCGGCGACTGGTGATGGAACGCGTTTTCGATCTGGACACGGATCGGTTCCTGAGCGATCACTGCATCGGCGGCACACCCAGCGAGCACGACCGCAGCTTGTGCGCCATCCCGGTGATGCCCTTCACCTACAGCATGGAAATCTGCGCGCAGGCTGCGGCCAAGCTGGTGGGGCGCGCGGACCGCACGGTCATCGCCATCGAACACGCACGCGGCAGCCGCTGGCTGTCGCTGGACCAGGGGCGCCTGCATCTGCGCATCGTCGCCGAGCGCAGCGCGACTGACGCCGAGCGCGTCGCGGTGCGTCTATTTCTGCTCGATCAGGGTGGACCTCCGGGGGATATCTCCGTGTTCGAAGCGCAGGTGCAGCTGGCCGAGCGTTATCCGGACGCGCCGCCGGCCATGGCCTGGACCTCGCCCGACAGCTTTGCGCCGGAATTCAACGCCGACGGTCATCTGTATCGGCGCGGCATGTTTCACGGCCCGCGTCTGCAGGGCGGTCGCCAGGTACAGCGCTGGGGGAGTACGGCCATCGACATGGATCTGGAAATCCTGCCGACGCAGGACTATTTCAGCTTCACCCACACACCGTCCTTGCAGACCGACGCGACCCTGGTCGACGTGCTCGGCCAGACCTTGTACTGGTGGTTGCAGGAGCAGCAGGGCGGGCGTCTGAACTGTTTTCCGTTCCAGATTGCGCGCGCCACGTTCTATGCGCCGCCGCAGGCCGCGGGCACGCGCGTGCAGAGTCGTGCCAGCCTGCGGGTGCCGGCGCCGGAACGCCTGAGCGCAGAGATCGACGCGATCAGCACGGACGGCCGCGTGCTGATGCGCATGGAAGGCTGGGACGATCGCACCTTCGAAGTGCCGGATCGGTTTTATCGCTACCGCCTTGATCCGCCGCGTGGCTTCATCGGCCAGCGTTGGATGGATGGCGTGCTGCCGCCGGGTCTGTACGCGCGTCGAGTCGAGCCCTTCGATCACGATTTGCTGGAGAGCGGCGGCGGTTTGTGGGGCCGGGGTCTGGCGCACATGGCGCTGAATCTGGCCGAACGCACACGCTTCTACGCGCTGCCCGCAAGCGGCTCGCGACGCTACGAGTGGTTGCTGGGACGCATCGCGGCCAAGGAAGCGGCGCGCGACTGGTTTCAGTACAAATACCAGCTGGTCTTGGCGTCCGCCGACATTGAGATCGACGCCGATGCGCGCGGCCGACCGCTGATCCGCTGCGTGGCTGCTGGCAATGTGCCGATGCCGACGGTTTCGATTTCGCATAGCCAGATGTGGGCGGCTGCGGTGGTTGCAGAAGCCGGGCTCGCGGTGGGCCTCGACTACCAGCGACTGGACCGCTTGCGCAGCGAAGATTTGCTGCGTGGCGGCTTTGCTGAAGCCGAACAGGGCTTCATCAGCAGCGCTGCGGCGGCTGCACGTCCGCTGATCACGGCCGCGCTCTGGTGCGCCAAGGAGGCCGCGGCCAAGGCCTCGGGCCTGGGCTTTGAAGGCCAGCCGCTGGCCTGGACCGTGGTGGCCTGCTCGCTCGATCCGCTGACAGTGAGTTTTGGCTCGGCCCGCATACGTCATGCGGATCGCGATTACGAAGTTGCCATCCAGTTCGAGGCGCGCGAGGCGATCAGCGCGCTGTGCCTGTCGGTCGCCGCAGTCGATGGCATGCCGCTTGCCACCGCATAATCCCGTTATTCCCGCTTCGTGACCCACATGACCCAGACGCACACCAAGACCCTGACCCGAACTCTGTTTATCGGCCTGGACGGTTGCACCTTCACCGTGCTGGATCAGATGATCAGTGATCTGCCGGGCGAGGGCGTCACCATGCCCTTCCTGAAATCGCTGATGGAACGCGGCGTGCGCGCCAAGCTGCGCTCCACACCCAATCCGCTGACGCCTCCGGCCTGGTGCTCGATCATGACCGGCAAGAATCCGGGCGAGCACGGCGTGTTCGATTTCATCCGCGCCGAGGACAAGGGCGGCGAGGTGTACTGGACCTTGTACGACGCGCGTGACATCGATTCGGAAACGATCTGGTCGATCTGCTCGCGCAAGTCCAAGAGCGTGGCCGCGCTGAATTTTCCGCTGACTGCGCCGGCGCCGGAAGAATTGAAGGGCTCGATCGTGCCCGGCTTCATCCCGGCCAAGCATCTGCGCCGCAATACGCATCCGCGTGAATTGTTCGAGCGCATCAAGACCGAGATTCCCGGGTTTGATCCCAAGGAACTGGCCTGGGATTTTGACAAGGAAAAGCAGGCCATGGAATCGCTCTCTGCCGACGAGACCGCGAAGTGGGTGCGTTACCACTTGCCGCGCGAAGAGCAGTGGTTTCGGGTGGCGGAATTCATCTTGCAGAATGATCAGCCCGAGCTGATGGCGGTGATGTTCGACGGCACCGACAAGATCCAGCACCAGGCCTGGCCCTGGCTGGATCTGAATCTGCTGCCGAAGAATCCGCAGGGTCACGACAAGGAGATGCGCGAGGTTTGTCTGGAATACTTCCGCAATCTGGACGGCTATATCGAAAAACTGGTGACGATGGCTGGGCCGGATACGCAGGTGTTTTTCGCCTCTGATCACGGCTTCACCGCCAGCACCTTCGTGCTGCGCATCAACACCTATCTGGAAGAGAAGGGCTATCTGACCTGGGCGCAAAGCGATGGCAGCGACATGGCCATCCGCCGCGAGGCCAGCGACTTCGCCAATCTGGACTGGAGCAAGACCACCGCGTACTGCCGCACACCGTCAAGCAACGGTATTCACATTCGCGTCGCTGAAAAGCCTGGTGACCCCGGCATCCGTCCGGAGGACTACAGCCGCTTCCGCGACAAGCTGATCGCCGATCTGCTGGCGCTGCGTGATCCCGATACCGGCGAGCAGGTGATTGTCGACGTGCTCAAGCGCGAAGACTGGTTTCCGGGCCAGCACATGCTGCGCGCCTGCGACCTGACCCTGGTGCTGCGCGATCACGGGTTTGTTTCGATCAAGAACTACAAGCCCGCGGTCGCACAGCGCCCGAACGCGATCGGTACGCATCACCCGGACGGCATCTTCATGGCGGTCGGCCCCGGCATTGCCGCGGCGGGCGAGGTGGGCCTGCGCCAGATCGTGGATGTGGCGCCGGCGCTGCTGTACAGCCTGGGCGTGTCCATTCCATCGGATTTTGAAGGCGAGGTGCCGGGTAGCTTCTTCACACCGGAGTACATGGAACAGCACCCGGTGAAGAAGGGCGCGCGCACGCGTGCGGCGCAGCGTCGCGCGATGGATCAGGAAATGGATGCGGGCGAGCAGAAGCAGATCATCGAGCAGCTGCAGATGCTGGGTTACATGGAGTAGCGCGGCGATGGACCCGGCAAGGCCCGAACTCGACGCGCAAGGCCTGGTGCTCGGGCCCGGGCCCGGCGTGCAGGGCTGGATGGATTTCGAATCGCCGGTGTATCCCTTCGGGCACCGGCTGAAAAACTGCACACTCGGCGCGTTCACGTTCTTCAACGCGGCCGGCCAGACCAGCGCATATCGCGTGCGCTTCGGTCGTTACTCGCAGATCGGTGAGGGCTCGGTGCTGGGCCCGCCGGAGCACCCGCAGGACTGGTTCTCCAATCATCCGTTCGCTTTTACGCGGCCTTCGCTGATGCCCAGCATCTACCGTGCGCCGCAGTTCGCGCGGCTCGGGCCTGAGGAGGGCGCCCAGCCTTCGTATGTCGACGGGGTGGTCAACGATACCTGGGTCGGGCACGAGGCCTATGTCGGGGTGGGCAGTTACGTAAGCCGCGGCGTGCGGATCGGGGACGGCGCGGTGATCGGCGCCCGCAGCGTGGTCACGCGCGACATCCCGCCGTACGCGGTGGCGGTGGGCGCTCCGGCGCGTGTGATCCGCATGCGCTTCGCTGAGCCGGTGGTCGAGCGGCTGTTGAAGCTGCAGTGGTGGCGCTACGACCTGGCGCCGTACAAGACGCGCGTCGACTTTGCGCAGATGGAGCGCACGCTGAGCTTCTTCGAGGACGAACTGGCAGCGGGCCGGTTGCAGCCGCTGCAACCCGAGTGCCACCGCTATACGCCCGGCGAACCTTTGCAGCCGATCACGTCGCCCTTGTTCTTTGCCTGAGCGCGCCGGGCGCTGAAGACGCGAAAAAGCGATTCAACGCAAAGGTCGCAAAGAGAAACGACAAGAAAGGCGCAAAGGAAAAGCCAAGACAAAAACGTGGCGACGATGGCACGCACAGGCGTCGTCCTGACCGAACACGCCGTGCTCGAACCCTGAGCCAGCGCAATCACTGTACCTCTGCGTCCTCTCTTTTGTCTTTGCGACCTTTGCGCTGAAAGTCTTTGACTCTCGCCTGCCAGCGCTTGACTCAGCCCGCCTTGCGCGCCGTTACCAGCACGTAGTCCTCGCCCAGATCGACGATGCGCTGCAGCTTGTCGGCGTGGCGATGAATCTTGTCGAAAGCATCTCCAGTCTGGCGATCCGCGTAGTCGTGCAACTTGGGAATGAAGCGGGCCAGCGTCCACTCGGTGATCGATTCGATGCGCAGGTCGGTGAAACCCGCTGCTCCCAAGTACTCGGCATACACGTCGCGGTCGTAGGCATTGGCGCGGTTGTACATCTCGATATCGACCGCCAGCGTGTTTTCTTCGCGCAGGTAGGTTTCGATGTCCACCCCGCTCCGGGGAATCAGGTCGGTCAGGGCCAGCACGCCGTCGGGCTTGAGCACGCGCGCAGCTTCGCCGAAGAAGTCCCGGCGCGTATCGAAATGGAAGGCGCATTCGACCGCAATCAGCTTGTCGAAGCTGGCATCGTCGAACGCCATGCGGGTGGCATCTCCCAGCTGCAGATCGATGACCTCGGACAAGCCGCGAGTGGCGACGTAATCGCGCCCGTTGTCGATGCGGGTTGGCGTCACGTCGATGCCGGTGATGTGTGCCGGCGCAAAGCGCTCGGCGTAGACCACTGCGCAGGCGCCGTAGCCGCAGCCCACGTCGAGCACGCGATCCGACGGCGACAGGCCGGCGGCGGCGGCGAGCAGTGCTGCCATGGCCTCCGAGGCCTGCGCGATGCTCAGGTCGGGCCGGGTCCAGTAGCCGTAGTTGGCGAAGGGCTGGTCGCCGAACAAATCCTTGCGTGCCAGATGCCGCCGGGTGTAGTAGCGGGCGATGCCCTGGGTGTGGGCAGACAGGTTTTCGGTGGCGTCGGTAGACATGGGTTTAAGGTACCGTATCGGAGTCCTACACCTTACCCGCGCCTAATTTCGTTCACATGCTCCCTGCCGATAGCCGCTACATGGCGCCCTTGATCGCGCTGCTCGAAGACTTCACCCAGGACTGGGACCACGAGTACGCCGGCGAGATGAATGCCGAAACGCGACTGCTCGCGGACCTCGGGTTTGAATCCATCGACATCATCCAACTGGTGGTGGCGATCCAGGAAGAAGTGGTGCGCAGCAAGCTGTCGTTTGATCGGCTGCTGATGAAAGACGGCCGCTATGTGGACGATCTCTCCATCGGCCAGATCGCGCAGTATCTCGCCGACAACTGCTGATGGCGTTTGCCGAGGTCAACGGCGCCCGCCTGGCCTGGCAGCAGATGGGCGAGGGGCCGGACCTGATCTTGATCCACGGCCTGGCCACCAACCGCGCGTTCTGGCTGGCCATCGCCATGAGTTTGCAGGCGCGGTTTCGCGTCACCCTGTTCGACCTGCGTGGACACGGCTACAGCAGTCGCCCGGAGCGGGATTACCGGGTGACCGATTTCGGTCGCGATGTGCTCGGGCTGATGGATGCTTTGTCGATTGAGCGCGCAGCCCTGGTCGGACATAGCTACGGCGGCGCGGCGGCGCTGGAGGCTGCCGGCCTTCAGCCACACCGAGTCTCGCGCCTGGGTCTGCTGGACACTCGGGTGGCGCGGTTGCAGCCACTGATGCGACTGCACGATACGCCGCGCATCAGCGAGGTGGAAAAGCAAGTGGCCGCGCAGTTGCCCATGGATTGGGCCAGCTTGCCGCAGCTTGGTTATTTGTACTTGGAGGCAGCCGCGCGCATGCGTGTAGCGGGTCGGTCCACCACGGCGGCAGATGACTTCACACCCTTCGGCCAGGGTCGTGGTGCGGCGCGCGCGGCACAGGCCTGGCTCGATCTCTTGGACCAGACCACGGCTCGAGAGGAACTGGATATTCCGGGCGCAGAACGTGACGTGATCGTCACGCTGACGATGCCCATATTGCTGATGTACGCCGATTTATCGAGGTGTCTGGCCTCGGGAGATCAGCTCCGGACCTTGCTGCCACAGGCGCGTTACGTGCTCGTGCAACAGGCCGGTCACTTCTTCCCGCTGAATCGACAAGCCCTCGTCATAAAAGAAATAGAAGCGCTGTTGCGGTAGGAGGCGATCATGGAAAAGGGGTTGGACGGAGCGGGCAAGGTGGCGCTCGTTACCGGTGCGGGCGGGGTATCGGCCGTGAGACCGCCTTGGCCTTCGCCATGCGCGGGTACACCGTCGTCTGCGCGGACGGAGACCGCTGAGCGCACCATCGCGCAGATTCGCGAAGCCGGTAGCGAAGCGCTGGCCATGCAGGCTGATATCGCCGACGCACCCTACACCGCGTCCAAGCACGGCATCGCCGGTCTGACCAAGTCAGCTGCCATGACCTATGCGGCGCGGGATATCCGGGTCAATGCCGTGTGCCGGGGTTTGATCGATACGGGCGTGGGCGCCAGTCTGATCCAGCACTTTCAGAAGCGCGATGCTGTGGCGCCACTGATCGGCCGGACGCCGGCTGCGCGCGCGGGCCTGGCAGCAGAAGTTGCTGCGGCCGTGATCTGGCTGTGTTCTGACGAAGCACGGTACGTGCATGGGCACATGCTCGCGGTCGACGGTGAGCTGGCCACGGCCTGATCCCGCGCGTCGACATCGCGCGCCGATCAGCTGCTTGGCTACACTGCGGGTCCTTTGCGCTGCCGCGCAGCGACCGCAACACTCCGAACATGACGCGTACTGCCCTGATCTGCGGAACCACTGGCCTGGTGGGCCGCCACCTGCTGGCGCGAATGCTGCACGATGAGCAGACCCAGGCGATCAAGTCGGTGGGTCGACGTGCACCTGCGCAGCAGCACGCCAAGCTGACGCATATCCAGACCGAGCTTGGCGCGCTGGACAAGCTGCGCATGCAACTGGTCTGCGACGACGCTTACTGCTGTCTGGGCACCACGCTCAAGGCCGCCGGTTCACGCGCTGCCTTCGAGCGCGTGGATTTCCATATGGTCGTGGACTTTGCTCGCGCCGCGCGTGCAGCGGGCGCACAGCGTTTCTTTCTCGTGTCGTCGCTGTCGGCCAATCCGCGTTCGCCGGTGTACTACAGCCGGGTCAAGGGACGCACCGAGCAAGCCGTTCGTGAGGTGGGCTTCGAAACCCTGCACATCCTGCGTCCCTCGCTCTTGCTGGGCCAGCGTCAGGAGCGACGGCCCGGCGAGGCGCTGGGCCAGATGCTGGCACCCCTGATCAATCCCTTACTGCACGGCAATCTGGAAAAGTATCGCGCTGTGAGTGCCGAGTCGGTGGCCGCCGCGATATTCCAACTGGCGCAGCGCGAGGACCGCGGCAGCTTCGTGCATCACCTACCGTTGACGTTCTGATCGCTCAGTGCTGACGGCGGCGCCGCAGTTCCGCCACCGCGCGCATCTGCACCGGCGACGGATTGACCGGTTCCGAGCGCCCATGGACCAAGTCTTCGACGAAGCGTGTCGCGGTAATCGATAACGCCTTTTTGGGGTCAAAGCCGTTGAAGCCGACGCTGCCGTGCTCGGCGTAAAAACGCTGCACCTTGAGCCACAGGGTCTGGCCGTGCTTGACGTCAAAGACGCGGAACCAGCTCTCCGGCGTCAGGCACAAACCCAGCAACTCGGTCTCGTTGGCCTCGGCGATATGCACCGCTGGAAGGGCGTCGGTGCTGGCCCTGGACCGCGGCTGACGCGGCACGGGCGCTGCCCCCACCGGCTGAGCGCCGGGCTGGGGCAAAACGACCGTAGCGGCACCGCCAGTTGCCGCCGCCGACGAAGCCGATGCCGCCGAGCTTGCCGCGGATGCGGCCGATGCCGCGGATGAGGCCGATGCCGCAGTCGCAATCGAAGCCGCAGAGACTGCCAGTGAGGCCGCTGCCAACGGATCGATGACCGGTGCTCCTTCCTGCGGAGCCGACCCCGTCGGCATGGTCGGCAGCGGCAGCGACGGGAGAACGCTGGCAATCGGTGCAAGCGCGACCTCCGGGCTGGCCGCACTCACATCCATCGGCGAGAACAATTCGAATTCATCTTCGATCACGGCGTCCGGGTTGCGACTGGCCTGTTTTTCGTCGTGATCACTGAAGGCCTTGCGCAAACAATTTTGCGCCACGGTGATCTTGTCCTCGCGCATGCCGATATCGCTGAGGTCGGCGGCAATGCTGCCGAGAACTTGTTCTCGCGCGGCCTGCTGCTCGACGCTGGCGGGGCGACCGTCCAGCATGGCCAGGATCTGCACCAGACGATTGACCGCGTCGATCCACATGCGACTGTTCATGCCGTTGCGCAGCAGGCGCGCAGCCATCAGCGGCCCCCAGCCCACGCGCAAGAAGTTGATCAGCGCTGCGGGCGGTTTGCGCCCCAGGGTGTGTACTTCCAGTTCCTGGGCCACCGTGCGGCGAACCTTGTTGAGCACGTTCTCACGGCGCATCTCCGACTCGGCGCGCTGCTGGTCGAGGAAGGACGCGATATCCGCCATCGTCAGTGCGGGCAGATAAGCGAGTTGTGGCCGCACGAAGGTGGCCGACAGATCGGTCTGCTCGGCAATCTGGCGCAGGCGCTCCTCGAGTCGCTTGACCAGCACGTGGCTGGCCACGCGTGAGGCCGACGCAGTTTCAGCGGCTTCAGCCACCAACCGGCGCACTGGATGCACGCGATTGCTGAAGAAACTGCCGTCGGCCAGTGCGATCTTGATCAGGGGAAAGCGCAGCCGCTCGAACAGCGGGCGCATCGTCGCCGGCAGATGCGGATCCGACAGGATTTCGTTGCACATCTGCCCGACCAGGGACATGCGCTGGGCGGGCGCAATACGCGTGACTTCTGTCGTCGTTACCGCCTCTGGGCGGCACAGGCCGAGCAACTCCTGGGCAAAGGCAGCATCCTGCGCACGCACGCCGCTGCCCTGACGCGCAATTTCTTCGAGTGCCGCCAATGTCGAGGCATCCAGCTTCGGTGTCGCCAGCGGCTCCTGCGGCGCAGCCGGAGCGGAGGCGGCTTGAACCTTGGGCCAAGCTTGAATGTCGGGGTTTTCGGGTGCCGGCACATGAATACCGTGTGCATCGAGCAGGCCCAGCACGGCGCCGTACACCTGGTCCAGACGCGAGATGCAGGCGCCGTCAAATAGCTTGAATAGCAGCAGGCGCGTGGTCAGCGTCAGATCGAGCGTACTCAGGCAAGACTTGAATGCGTTACAGACCGATTCGGGAGACAGCGCCTGACGCGAGATGGGCACGCCCAGATCACGAATCATGTGCGCGCGTCGCCGCTGCCAATCTGCCAAGGGTTCCTGATGCACATGCTCGGCCTTGTCCAGCAGATGGCTGATGGCGATGTTCTCTTCCAACTCCTCGGTTGGCATCACCGCCAGACGGTCGAGGTCGAATTCATCGATCAGGGCATGTTCGGCCGGCTGGAAGCTGGCGCGCATGGATCGTTCAAATTCGGATTCGATGTTGCGGCGCTCGAGGCGCAGCATGCGCATGGAGTCGAATGAGGCCTGATGGTCCGACGCCGCAGTCGCGCGCTGACTCATGCCGAACAGGGCATCGTCGGCGCCTTCGAACAGGAAGCCGATCTGGCGCAACAGGATGGGCATGGCGCTCGCGCAGAGCAGCTCGACCAGCGGATTCGGCAAAGACTCGGCGGTGCTGGCAAGCTCGGCCGACGGGCCGGGAAATAATCGGTGGACGGTGGCGCTCATGTTTGGGTGACCTCGAAAAGCTGCGCCGGAATCAAGCTTTCGTCGCCCCCAGGCACCGCAGGCGCACGCCTTCAGGTAGCGTCCTCGA
>JBQTJH010000134.1:0-7728 GCA_052387335.1 Panacagrimonas sp.
GAGTGCCTGCTGCTGCACGAGGTGCCTGAGCAGTTCAACCTGCGCGTGCGCACGCAACTGGACCCGGAGCACAACACTGCGCTGGAAGGCTGGTATCGATCCGGGCCGATGCTGTGCACTCAGTGCGAGGCCCAGGGATTTTCGCGCATCACGTATTCGCTGGATCGTCCCGACGTGCTGAGTCGCTACCGCGTGCGTCTGCAAGCCGACGCCATGCGCTACCCCGTATTACTGGCCAATGGCGACTGCGTGGACGCCGGCACGCTCGACGGTGGGAGGCATTTCGCCGTCTGGGAAGACCCGCATCCCAAGCCGGCCTATCTGTTTGCCATGGTGGCGGGTGATCTGGCCTGTGTTGAAGGCCGTCATCGCACGCCCTCTGGGCGCGAGGTGGCGCTGCGCTTCTATGTGGATCGCGGCAATGAAGATCGCGTTGCGCACGCGATGCAGTCGCTGCAGAAATCCATGTGCTGGGACGAGGCCGTGTACGGCCTTGAATACGATCTCGACACGTACATGGTCGTGGCCGCGCGCGACTTCAACATGGGCGCCATGGAGAACAAGGGTCTGAACCTGTTCAATGCCCGTTTTGTGCTGGCCTCGCCGCAGACCGCGACCGACGAGGATTTCGAGGGCGTGGAATCGGTGATCGCCCACGAGTATTTCCACAACTGGACCGGCAACCGCGTGACCTGCCGCGACTGGTTCCAGCTCTCGCTCAAGGAAGGGCTGACGGTGTTTCGTGATCAGTGCTTTTCCGCGGATCAGGGTTCACCGGATGTGACGCGTATCGACCAGGTGCGCAACTTGCGCGCCATGCAATTTCCCGAAGATGCCGGACCCACCGCGCATCCGGTACGACCCGAGGCCTACAGCGAGGTCAATAATCTCTACACCGCCACGGTGTACGAGAAAGGCGCAGAGATCCTGCGCGCCCTGCAGACCCTGATCGGCGTCGCTGCGTTCAACGCCGGCGTGCGGCTGTATCTGCAGCGGCACGATGGCAGCGCCGCCACAGTGGAAGATCTGCTCGCGGCCCTGGAAGAAACCAGCGGACGCTCGCTGGATGGATTCCGCCGCTGGTATGCGCAGTCGGGCACGCCGCATCTGGAGATCCGCGACGAATACGATGCCGCCACGCGCTGCTATCGGCTGCATCTGCGTCAGCACACGCCGCCCTGCTCGGCGCAGCCGCAGAAGACCGCGCTGCCGATACCGATCCGCTTCAAGCTACGCGACGCCGAAGGTGCGCAGATCCCAGCACGCAGTAGCTCGCCGCTATTGCTGAGACCCGATCTGATCCTGCTGGAAACCGAGCAGGCCCAGATCGAATTCACCGAAGTGGACGCGCCGCCGCGTCCCGGATTCCTGCATGGGTTTTCGGCGCCGGTGAAGCTGGCCTACGACTACAGCGGTGAAGGTCTGGCGCAACTGCTGTTGTTTGAAGAAGACGGGTTTCTGCGCTGGGAGGCCGCGCAGCGACTGATGCTGGAGGCTCTGCATGAACAGATGCGGGGCGCGCCCGGCGTACACCGTGCGCGCCTGCTCGACAGCCTGCAGAAGCTGGCCGCGCAAGCGCCGGACGACAAGGCCTTGCTCGCCGAGTTGCTGCGCCTGCCGGGAGAAAACGAGCTGGCGGCACAGATCAAGCCCATGGACCCGCAGCGCGTGGCCGGCGCACGTGACGCGCTGCGTGAGGCCATCGCCACCGCCCTGACCGGGCCCTTGTCGGTATGGGCGTGCTGGGCGCCGACCGAGCTGTCCGCCGACAACACGGGACGTCGCAGCCTGTCGAATCTGGCGCTGTGGTATCTGGCGGCGCTGGATTCGACGCGCATTCGTCGTCTTGCGCTTGAGCGCGCGTCCTCATCCAACATGAGTCTCGTGATGGGCGCGCTGCGTGCCCTGCGCGATCACGACTCGGTCGAGCGTGAAGCCGCCATGGACGAATTTCAGGCGCGCTTCCGCCACGACGCGCTGGTTCTGGATAAGTGGTTTGCGCTGGAAGCGAGCTCTGCCCGGCCCGGCGGCGTGGCGCGGATTGCGGCGCTGCTGGCGCACGCGGACTTCGTGCCCAATCCCAATCGCGTGCGTGCGGTGCTGGGCAGCTTCATGCGGGACAACCTGCGCGCGTTTCACAGCCTGGACGGCAGCGGCTATGGCCTGTTTGCGCAGCAGATCGCGCAGATTGATCGCAGCAACGCGCAGTTGGCGGCGCGGCTGGTGGAAGGTCTACTCGGCTTCGCGCGCCTGCGTGCGCCGTACGCGCAGATGATGCGCGCGGCGGTCGAGCAGCTCGCGAGCGGCGAGGTGTCACGCGATGTCCGCGAGAAACTGGACAAGGCCCTGTCGGCCGCATGAGGCCGCGATTCCCGCGATGGCTGTTGCTGCTCGGCGCGCTGACCGCGCTGGGGCCCTTGTCGATCGATATGTACCTGCCGGCGTTTCCGGCCATCGCCGAGGCGCTGGGCAGTGATCGCGGCAGTGTCGAGCGCTCGCTGTCGATTTTTCTGCTGGGCCTGGCGCTGGCCCAGCTCACTTACGGACCGATCAGTGATCGCTTCGGGCGACGCCCGCCGATCCTGATCGGCCTGAGCATTTACTTCGTCGGCTCCCTGGGCTGCGCACTGTCCGCGGACATCACGCAACTCAGTGTCTGGCGGCTGGTGCAGGCGCTCGGCGCGGGCTCGGGCGTGGTGATTGCGCGTGCAGTAATTCGTGATCGCCTGGGGCCGCGGGATTCGGCGCGGGCCGTCTCGACGCTGATGCTGGTGATGGGCGTGGCCCCGATCCTGGCGCCGCTGGCCGGTGGCGCGCTGCTGACCGTCGCCAGTTGGCGCTTCCTGTTCGTGTTCCAGGCCGGATTCGCGCTGGCCTGTTTGAGCTGGGCCTGGCTGAGCATGAACGAGACCCGGCCCGCGGGCAGCGGCGCGTCGCTGCATCCGGTGGCCGTGATCAAGGCCTACTGGGCGCTGGCGCGTGACCCGAGTCTGATGTGGCCGGCGCTGAGCGGCGGCTTCGCCATGGCCGGCATGTTCGCCTACATCTCCGGCTCGCCGTTCGTGCTGATGAGCTTGTATAGCGTCAGCGAACAGCACTATGGCCTGTACTTCGGGCTCAACGCCTTCGGCTTGATCGCCGCTTCGCAGCTCAATGGCTGGTGGCTGCTGCGCGCCGAGCCGCAACGCGTGCTGACGCGAGTGATCTGGCTGCCGGGTCTGGCCGGCATCGCGCTGGTCGCCATGAATCTGACTGGATCGGCGTCACTGGCGGCGCTGACCGCCGGCCTGTTTCTGTATATCGCCAGTCTGGGTCTGATCACGCCCAACACCGGCGCGCTGGCCATGGCGGAGCAGGGCGGTCGTGCCGGTGCGGCTTCAGCGGTACTGGGCTCGCTGATCTACGCCGGCGGTATGGTCGCTGGCCTGACGGTGAGCCTGGTGGATGGGCGTACCACCCTGCCTTTGGCCAGCATCATGGCGATATGTGGTTTGAGTGCCGCGGCCTGCGGCTGGATGACGCTGAAATACGCCCGCGTGCTGGGCAAGGCGTCGCTGGTGGCGACCCAGCCGCTGTCATAAATCGCTGTCACACAGGCGCAGGCGGCGGACGATTGCCACGCCGCTCATGCGTTTAGGTCGTAGTACGGGCTGTAACATCCCGTACATATCCGGTCTTTAGACTCGTGTCATGGGAATGCAAGACAAGCTGGTTCTCGTCGTTGAGGACGAATCCGCGATTCGGGACATGGTCAAGTTTGCGCTGGAGCGCGCCAACCTTCGGGTGGCCGCGGCGGCCAACGCGGCGGATGCGAGGCTGTGCATCGCCGACGAGCGCCCCGACCTGGTGCTGATGGACTGGATGATGCCGGGGGTCTCGGGCATCGAGCTGGCGCGCGAGCTGAAGAACAACGCCGCCTCGCGCGACATTCCCATCATCATGCTCACCGCCCGTGCCGAGGAAGAAGACAAGGTCCGCGGCCTCAATATCGGCTGCGATGACTACGTCTCCAAGCCCTTTTCCTTTCCCGAGCTGATCGCGCGTATCAACGCGGTGCTGCGTCGGTCCATGCCGGGTGGCGAGGAAGAGCGCCTGGCGGTGGCCGGGTTGGAAGTGGACCACGCCAGCCAGCGGGTCAGCGCCCGCGGCGAGCCGATCCGCCTGGGCCCCACCGAATATCGGCTGCTGCATTTCTTCATCAGCCATCCGGAGCGGGTTTACACTCGCGAGCAGGTTCTGGACCGCGTCTGGGGACAGAACATCTATGTGGAAGAGCGTACTGTTGACGTCCACATCCGCCGTCTGCGCAAGGCCCTGCAACCGTATGGCTTCGACAACATGATTCAGACCGTTCGCGGCACCGGCTACCGGTTCTCGGAGAAATTCTGAGATGTCGGATGCGCCGGCCCCGCCCCTGGCGCCGGCAGAGTCCCAGCCCGCGTCGAATGTCCCTGGCGACGGCACGCCCGCGTTCCGCAGCACGCGCAATGCCGTGCGTCGCGAACTGTTCAAGCTGCTGCTTCTGACCCTTGCCGGCGTTGGTATCGGCTGGATCTTCAACCACGCCTTGCTGGGTTACGCCCTCACGCTCAGCGCCTATGTGCTGATCCAGTTGCGACATCTGCGTGTCCTGCGCCAATGGCTGGAATCGCCGAAGCATGTGGAGCTGCACGAACCCGGCGGCATCTGGGGCGAGGTATTTGAAAAACTCCTGGACCTGCAGCGACGTAATCGCAAGCGCAAGAAGAAACTGGCGACCATCGTGTCGGAGTTCCAAGCCTCCACCGCCGCGCTGCCCGATGGCGCCGTGGTGCTGGGCGAACATGGCGAGATCGCCTGGTTCAACAAGGCGGCACAGGCCATGCTCGGTTTGCGCGGCCAGATGGACGTGGGTATTCGCATCCCCAATCTGATCCGACATCCGGATTTTGCAGATTATTTTTCAGACGGTGATTACGTCGGTGAGGTCGAGGTGCCTTCTCCGATCAACCGCAACGCACGCATCGCGCTCAAGATCATTCCCTACGGCAAGGACCAGCGCCTGATGATCGTGCGCGATGTCTCCGAGCTGCGCCGGCTGGAAACCGCGCGTCGCGACTTCGTCGCCAATGCCTCGCATGAACTGCGCACGCCACTGACCGTGCTGCGCGGCTACCTGGACATGATCGAGCCCGAGTCGCGCGGCAATGGCCCCCTCGGCGCTTGGCGCATGCCGCTCAACGAGATGCGCAGCCAGGCCACGCGCATGGAGTCGCTGATCCGCGACATGCTCAAGCTGGCCAAGCTGGAGTCCGAAGTCGACGCCAAGCAGGACGTACTGGATGTGCCGCTGATCCTGGGCCGGGTGCTGGAAGAAGCCCGGGCCATGTCGCAGGGGCAGCACAGCATCGAGCTCAGCGCCGACAGCGAACTATTCCTGTACGGCCGCGAAACCGAGGCGCAGAGCATGTTCTCCAACCTGGTGTCCAACGCGGTGCGCTACACCCCCGATGGCGGGCCCATCCAGATCCGCTGGTTTGGCGACGAACACGGCGCGCATTTCGCCGTCACCGACAGCGGTATCGGCATTGCGGACGACGATATTCCGCGCCTGACCGAGCGCTTCTATCGGGTGGATGTGGGTCGATCGCGCGAAAGCGGGGGCACCGGCCTGGGCCTGTCCATCGTCAAGCACGCCTTGCAACGACACGAAGGCCAGATGGAAATCACCAGCAAGCTCGGCGCGGGCAGCACCTTCACCTGCCATTTCCCGCCGCATCGCGTGCATCGCGCCGAAGTCCCGCCCGAAAAGAAGGCGCTGGCCGGCTGAGCGCACCAAGGGCTCGCCCGGCCTCAACCGGGCGCGCCGCGCGCCGTAAGCTGGGCAAAATTCAGCGCAGCGCTCATCGGAGATCAGCATGGCTTGGCACGGGTCTGGGCATGGGGCCGATCCTGGGCTTCGGCACCGATGCGCAGAAGCGCAAGTGGATCGGCGAGATTCTGGAGAAACCCGAGGAGCGCATCGCGGCCTTCGCGTTCACCGAAGTCACCGGCGGATCGAACTTCGATTGCCCGGACCCGACCGCGGGCGTGCAGACCTTCGCGCGGCTGGAAGGCGACGAGTGGGTCATCAACGGCAAGAAGCGCTACACGACCAATGGCAGCGGCCGGGACGGCAAGGGCTCGCACCTGATGACCGTGGTGTGCCGCACCGATCCGACCAAGCCACCCGCGGAATCGCTGGCCGTGATCGTGGTGCCGGGCCGCACCAAGGGCGTGAACGTGGTGGGCTATCTGGACACCGCCGCGCATCCATTTCGAGGACGTGCGCGTGCCGGCCGGCAACATCCTCGGCAAGCCCGGCGACGGTGTGGCGATCTGCCAGCACGCGTTCTTGTGGACTGCAGCGCTGATCGGCGCAGCCTGCACCGGCGTGATGCGCCATACGTTCGACATCGCGTTCCCGTTCACCAAGACCGACAAGCGCTCCGGCAACGTACCCGTGATCCAGCACCAGAACGCCGGCTACATGCTGGCGGACCTGAAGATGCGCATCGAGGCTGCGCGTTACCTCACCTGGAAGGCCTACCACCAGCTCGATGTGACGAATCGCAAGAGTGACGAGCTGGCGATCATGACCAAGATCTACGCCTCCGAAGCTGTGCGTGCAGGTGGCCTACGACGCCATGCGCCTCGTGGGCGTGGACAGCTACACCGATCTCTCGCCGCTATCCGGCCTGATGCAAGACGCGCTGTGCTTCCCGCTCTACGTTGTGGTCGGTGCCTGCCACGCTGCTTTCCATACCTTGCGCCGAATGCTCGGGTTCAAGGACCGTTGTCGCGATCAGACCGGGAAATGGCGATTGGCCGGGCGCGACAGGCCCAGATGATCGCGCAGGGTCCGGCCCTCGTACTGCTTGCGGAAGATGCCGCGCCGCTGCAACTCCGGCACGACCTGATTCACGAAATCGTCCAGCCCCTGCGGCAGGTAGGGGAACATCATGTTGAAGCCGTCGCTGGCCTGCGTCTCCAGCCACTCCTGCATTTCGTCCGCGATGGTCTGCGCGGTGCCGACCATCGCAAGACCCGGATAGCCGCCGACCCGCTGCGCGAGCTGGCGCACGGTGAGGTTCTCCGCGCGCGCCGCAGCGATGACCAGTTGGCGCTGCGTCTTGCTCTGGTTGCTCTCTGGAATCTCCGGCAGCGGGGCGTCGGGATCGAACTTCGAGGCATCGGTGCCGATCATGATCGACAGCGATGCTAACCCCGATTCGTAGTGCACGAGGCTGTCGAGATGCAGGCGACGTTGCCGCGCCTGTTCCACCGTGTCGCCGACCACGACGAAGCAGGCGGGCAAGATCTTGAGCGCGTGCTCGTCGCGACCGACCGCGCGCATGCGCCGCTTGATGTCGGCGTAGAACGCGCGCGCCTCGGTCAGCGTGCCGGCCGCGCCGAAGATCACCTCCGCGGTTTCCGCCGCGAGCTGGCGGCCCGGTTCGGACGCGCCGGCCTGCACGATCACCGGCCAGCCCTGCACCGGACGTGCGATGTTCAGCGGCCCGCGCACGGACAGGACTTCGCCCTTGTGGCCGAGCGCGCGCATCTTCGCGGGGTCGAAGAACAGGCCGCTGTCTACGTCGCGCACGAAGGCATCGTCGGCGAAGGAATCCCACAGCCCGGTGACCACGTCGAAGAACTCGCGCGCGCCGGTAGCGCTCGCCGTGCTCCATGTGATCGTCCATGCCGAAG
>JBQTJH010000135.1:0-20681 GCA_052387335.1 Panacagrimonas sp.
CTTGCCGACGCCGGTGGGCCCGATCATCAGGATGTTCTTGGGATGAATCTCGGAACGCATCTGCCCATCCACCTGCGAACGCCGCCAGCGATTGCGCAGCGCAATGGCCACGGAACGCTTGGCCGCAGCCTGGCCGATGATGTGCTTGTCCAGCTCGGCCACGATCTCGCGCGGCGTCATGATGGAAGGGGTGGTGTGCGGTTCGCTCATTGGAATGTCCGTGAAGAGTAGGGCTTGAAGCGTGAGAGGTGAGGAGTGAGGGGTGAGGAAGTCGAAATGTCCGGCTTCGCCTCACAGAACGCGCGAGCGTTCGACCTCACCCCTCGCAGAACGCGCCAGCGTTCGACCTTCCCGCCTCACAGATCGATGAACTCGATCGTCAGCGAATGATTGGTGTAGATGCAGATGTCGGCCGCCACGTGCAAGGCCTTCTCCACAATGTCCTTGGCACTCAGCTCGGTGTTTTCCACCAGCGCGCGCGCGGCAGCGGTGGCAAAGCTGCCGCCGGAACCGATGGCCATCACCCCGTGCGGTTCTGGCTCCATCACATCGCCATTGCCCGAGATCATCAGGCTGGCGTCCTTGTCAGCCACCAGCAACAGGGCTTCCAGACGTCGCAAGTATCGGTCAGTGCGCCAGTCCTTGGCCATCTCCACCGCCGCGCGCACCAAGTGCCCGGAGTGTTTCTCCAGTTTGCCTTCGAAACGCTCAAACAAGGTGAAGGCGTCGGCCGTGCCACCGGCGAAGCCGGCCATGACCCGGTCGTTGTAGAGGCGCCGTACCTTGCGTGCATTGCCCTTGACCCGGGTATTCCCCATCGACACCTGGCCGTCGCCGCCAACTGCAACCTGATTGCCCCTGCGGACGCTGAGAATGGTGGTGCCGTCGAACTGCTTCATGGAAGTCCTCTATTTCCGATAGACCCGGTATGAGGGTGGCCGCGCCAATTTCAATCAGCCGGCCCGACTCACCTACGGTGCCATTTTCGCCACATGGCGGCGCGGGCGCAGGCCGAAGAGAATCCGCCGTGGTCCACACGCCCCAAGCCCGATGAGTTTGCGTGCGCTGGCCCTCTGCATGCTGTTGCTCAGCCTCGCGGCGTCGGCGAGCGATAGCCTGATCCTGTCCTGCCCGATCTGTCGGTGCGCTTGATCGAACCCCGTGCGCTTTTTTTACCGGGCCGTCGAGCAATGCGGCGCTGGCCTCGGTGTACGCAGAGGGCGACATCGTGCACGGCCCGACGACGCTCGCGCGCGAGGGCGTGGAGTGGCTTGCTCAGGCGGCGACCGAGATCGATCCCGTCCTGCGTCAGGTGCGTACCGCCGACGGTCAGTGGCATCGCGCGGATCAGCTGGTCCTCAGTCCGGGCGCTGCCATGCGCTGGGACCGCATCAAGGGCTTGCGCGCGGACAACAGCGCACAGATGCCGCACGCCCGGCTGGGCGACGGCCAGCTCGGCCTGCTGCGCCGACGCGTCGAGGCGCTGCGTGACGGCGCCACCCTTGCCATCAGCGCGCCGGCCAATCCCTTCGGCAGGGGGTTTGTACGGCGTTGTATCTGGACGCCTGAGCACCTTGAATGACGGCATGAGTCCGCTGGGGGCTGGGCGCGAACTGCGCGCACGCGAAGCGGCCTATGCACGCGACCGGTATCGCGGCATCACGCAAGACAGTTTCGGTTCTCACATCTGATGACGCTCATGTCCGCACAGACTATTGGCGAAGCACCTGGCGCCAGCTTCCTGGCGCATGCAGGATCGTGCGCTGGATCTGGTACGCAAGGCCAACCTCGATCCCGGCGTCTGCGGCGGTCAGTTCCAGTGCTGTCAGGGTTTATTCCGCGATCAGTCTTTTACCGCGGCCAGGCTTGCCGCTGCGCCAGGACATTTCTCGCCCAACTTCGACGACGGCAACTGGAATTACGACAAGGGCGACATGTTCTCCGGTGTGGCCAAGGTCACGCAGGACATCACGCTGACCTGGGGCGATTCCGGCGTGTTCGTGAAGTCGCTGTTCTTCTACGACGAGGTCAACAACAACTTTGAGGAATACCACCCCAACATCATCACGGCCGACAACATCAACGAGGTCGGCCTGCGCAATCCGCTGCTGAATCCGACAGGAACTCAGGACGTCGGCGGCCTGCTGACGCTCAATCCCATTCAATACGGCGCCGGTCGTCCCGAGCGGTTCAAGCGTCGTGGAGGCGAACTCTTGTAGCAGGTGGGCACCAACTATCAGCTGCTGGACGCCTACTTCTTCACAAAGGTCGCGCTGACCGAAGACCAGGACCTGACCCTCAAGCTCGGTCGCCAGATTGTGAACTGGGGCGAATCCACCTTGCAGGTGATCAACTCCATCAATCAGGTGCAGCCGGTGTCGGCGTCCAACTTCGGTCGTATCGGTTTTCAGGTGGAAGAAGTATTCACGCCCGTGCCCATGGCCTACGCCAGCTTCGAGCCGTTCCAGAACGCAACGCTCGAAGGCTATTACCAGCTGGAGTGGTTGCCGGTTGAAGCGCCGCCCCAGGTAGTTTCTTCTATCTGAGTGACGTCATCGGTACCCACAATGCCGTCAACCAGGCCTATGTGCATTTCGGTGGCTCGGCCGAAGATCTGCTGGGCCTGGGTACACCGCAGTACAACCCGCTGTCGGGCGTGACGCCCACCTCGCTCAAGGTCGATCGTCTTCCCGATAACGACGCCAGCCACGACGGCCAGTACGGCTTTGCATTCCGCTACTACGCCGAAGAGTTAAACAACGGCACCGAGTTCGCGTTCTATTACGTCAAATACCAGCTCTGATCTTTTCGGTAGTGCGATAACGGCCGGGCCTTGTGCCCGGCCGTTATCGTTTCACGTGCTACCGACTGACCGCAGCAGCGCCTGCGTCTGTGAACGACCAGTTCAGCGTGGTCTTGGCCTGGCCGGTGAAATTGCCCATCACCGTGGAGTTGCTGTCCAGCGGCATGGTCAGCGGCAGTTGCGTCTGCGTCTTGCCGCTGAGTGCAGCGTGCCGCAGGGTACCGTTCACCCATTCCTGCAGCGGCGCCGGTAGTGGCAGATCGTCCTCTGAGATCTGAGTCTTCTTGAACTCCGTCCGAGTGATCTTGCCGTGTGCCGCAGGGATCAAGACGTTTTCCACAAACACCTTCTGCTCACGTGTATCGAGCACAACGGTGAAGTTCATGCACAGCGACTGCTGTTCCTGCGTGCTGCCGCTGGACGCGCCATCGTAGCTGAGCGCATAAGGGAAAATCTTGTCCTTGTTGCGGCCATAGGCAGTTTCGCCCACCGCCTTGTACTGATGTACAGCCGTGATCCGGTTGCTGCAGCCGGGGAAGCCGAAGAAGAACAGATAGCGCGGCTCGCCCTTGAGCACTTCGCTGTTGTCCGGCTCAACTGCTGCAGCCATCAGCGCGGCGTACTTCACGCCGACCGTCGACATGCAGCTGGATTCGCCCTTGCAGTCAAACGTGTCTTTCTGCGCGCGGCGCGATAGATCGGTCATGAGGGACGGTGACTTCGGATCAATGCCGGCTTGCCGAAGTTTCTGCACCCCTTGCTGGCGCAGGTATTCGGTCTTGATGGCCAGGCGTGTGTCCAGATCCGGATCCAGCAGATTCGCTGCTTCGAGCTCGCCGTCGGAGCGCAGTGTGGTGCTAATCTCATAGCGCTGCGTGGTCGTTGCCTTGGACCACTGCAAGACGTTGCGCCAGTCCTGCTGGCCATCCACGGTGATGTGGATGTTGAGCGTGCGCTCCACCGGGGCAGCCATTGCTGTTGGCATCACGCCGAACAAAAGCGCTGCCAGAAATCCGCGTGAGGCGATCATGTTCATGCTTTTTTTCTCTTCGATGCCACTACCGACTTGGATTGTGTCGCCGGGCTTTCGTTCAAACACGCCTTCAGGAAGTGGCCGGTGTGCGAGCGCGGGGCCTGGGCCACTGCCTCCGGAGTGCCACAGGCCACGATTTCACCTCCGCCCGAACCGCCCTCGGGCCCAAGGTCGATGATCCAATCGGCGCGTTTGATGACATCCAGATTGTGCTCGATGATTACCACGGTATTGCCGTGTTCGCGCAGTCGCTCCAACACCTTTTGCAGCTGCGCCACGTCGTGAAAATGGAGGCCCGTGGTCGGCTCATCGAGGATGTACAAGGTCTGGCCAGTATCGCGACGCGATAGCTCTTTCGACAGCTTCACACGCTGGGCTTCGCCGCCGGAGAGCGTGGTCGCGTTCTGGCCCAGGGTGATGTAGCTGAGGCCCACATCCATCAGGGTTTCCAGCTTGCGCGCCAGTGCCGGCACCGCCTTGAAGAAGGCGAGACCTTCTTCCACCGTCATGGCCAGCACTTGATCAATAGTCTTGCCCTTGTAGCGAATCTCCAGAGTTTCGCGGTTGTAGCGTCGCCCCTTGCAGGTATCGCAGGTCACGTACACGTCCGGCAGGAAATGCATCTCCACCTTGATGACGCCGTCGCCCTCGCAGGTTTCGCAGCGACCGCCTTTGACATTGAAAGAGAAGCGGCCGGCCTCGTAGCCGCGCACTCTCGATTCCGGCACCTGTGCAAACAATTCGCGTATGGGCGTGAACAGACCGGAATACGTGGCTGGGTTTGAGCGCGGTGTACGACCGATGGGGGACTGATCGATATCAATCACCTTGTCCAGATGATCGCGCAGGCCGGTAATGCGATCGCACTCTGCGTGGCGTGTGGCCGCGCCGTTGAGTTCACGCGCGGCGTAGCCGTGCAAGGTGTCATTGATCAAAGTGGATTTGCCAGAGCCCGAAACCCCGGTCACGCAGGTGATCAGCCCGACCGGAATCTCGGCGGTGACATTTTTGAGCTTGTTGCCACGCGCGCTGTGGATGGTGATGTGCTTGCCTAGCTTGCGCGGCGTGCGCGTCTCGGGCACGGCGATACGCGCCTTGCCGGAAAGGTACTGCCCGGTGATGGATTCTGGTGCGCGTTCCAGATCGGCAGGTTGGCCCTGGGCGACGATGCGGCCGCCGTGCACACCCGCGCCGGGGCCGATGTCCACCACGTAGTCGGCGCGGCGAATCGCCTCCTCGTCGTGCTCCACTACGATCACCGTGTTGCCCAGATCGCGCAAACGAAACAGCGTGGCCAGCAGGCGTTCGTTGTCGCGCTGGTGCAGGCCGATGCTGGGTTCATCCAGCACGTACATCACGCCGACAAGACCGGCGCCGATCTGCGAGGCCAGACGAATCCGCTGCGCTTCACCGCCGGACAGGGTCTCGGCACTACGCGCCAAGGTCAGGTATTCCAGCCCCACGTTGTTGAGAAAGCCAAGGCGCGCGGAAATTTCCTTGAGAATTTTTTCCGCGATCTCGCCCTTGTGTCCTGGCAGTTTCAACTTCGCGAACAGTGCGTCCGCATCACGGACCGACAGCGCGGTCAGGCTGGGCAGCGTGCGCTCGGCCACGAACACATTGCGCGCGGCGCGATTCAAGCGCTGGCCTTCGCACTCGGGGCAGGGCTGGTCGGACAGGTAGCGCGCCAATTCTTCACGTACCGCCAGGGATTCGGTTTCGCGATAGCGACGCTCCAGATTCGGCAGGATGCCTTCGAAGCGATGCACGCGATTGACCACGCGACCGCGTTCATCCGGATATTCGAAGTTGAGTTTCTCGTCGCCGCTACCCCGCAGGATCAACTCTTGGGTTTTGGGCGTGAGCTGACTCCAGGGTTTTTCCGGGTCGAACTTGTAGTGCTTGGCCAGCGACTGGATGAAGTGCCAGTAGTAGGGATTCTTCTTGTCCCAGCTACGGATCGCGCCTGAGGCGAGCGAGAGTTCCGGATGTGCCACCACGCGTGCGGCGTCGAATACCTGCAGCGAGCCTAGACCGTCACACTTCTGACACGCGCCGTGTGGCGCGTTGAAGGAGAACAGGCGCGGCTCGAGTTCTTCCAGCGAATAGCCGCAGTGCGGACAGCTCATGCGATTGGAGAACAGCAATTCAGACGGCAACGGTGCACCCGTGCCAGCGCCCCCCTCCCAACCTCCTCCCGCTGACGCTGGGGGAGGAGCTTTTCTCCCTCCCCCGCTTGCGGGGGAGGGTTGGGGTGGGGGCACGCCATGCGGCGCCACCATGGCCAGCCCGCCCGACAATTTCAGCGCGGTCTCGAAAGACTCGGCCAAGCGCTGCTTCATGTCTTCCCGCACCTTGAATCGATCCACCACCACATCCACGTCGTGCTTGAGCTTGCGGTTGAGCGCGGGCACTTCTTCCAGCTCATAGACCTTGCCGTCGACTCTGGCGCGTACAAAACCCTGCGCGCGCATCTGTTCAAACCATTCGGCGTGCTCACCCTTGCGACCGCGCACCACCGGAGCCAGCAGCATCCAGGCCGAGCCCTCGGGCTGGGCCAGCACCAGATCCACCATCTGGCCCACGGACTGCGCTTCCAGGGTCACGCCATGGTCCGGGCATTTCGCCGTACCCACGCGTGCAAACAGCAGGCGCAGGTAGTCGTAGATTTCCGTGACGGTGCCGACGGTCGAGCGCGGGTTGTGCGAGGTGGATTTCTGTTCGATGGAGATAGCCGGCGACAGCCCTTCAATGGCGTCGACATCCGGCTTTTCCATCTGACCCAGGAACTGACGCGCGTAGGCCGACAGCGACTCGACATAGCGACGCTGGCCTTCGGCGTACAGGGTGTCGAACGCCAGGCTGGATTTGCCCGAGCCGGACAGTCCGGTGATCACCACCAGCTTGTCGCGCGGCAGGTCCAGCGAGACGTTCTTCAGGTTGTGCGTGCGCGCGCCGCGGATGCGGATGAAATCCATGGACCGGGGATCAAGGATGGGAACCCGGTACTATAGGCACGCGTTTTGCCGCGCTTCAAAGTGTCCAACAGCCGAAGCTGCGGCCCGTCTCCCCAAGGCCTGTCCCGTACCGATATGAATCCCACCGAATGGCGCGCCGTGATTGGCCTGGGGCTGGTGTATGCCCTGCGCATGGTGGGCATGTTCATGATCCTGCCGGTGTTCGCCTTGTACGCGCGCGATCTGCCGGGTGGTGCCACGCCGCTGGCGGTGGGCTTGGCCATCGGCGCCTATGGGCTGACGCAGGCGCTGTTCCAGGTTCCGCTGGGCATGTTGTCGGACCGCATCGGCCGCAAGCCGGTGATCTTCCTGGGCATGGGCATCTTCGCCTTCGGTAGCGTCGTGGCCGGCATGGCCGACAGCATCGAACTGATCACCTTGGGTCGCGCGCTGCAGGGCGCGGGGGCGGTGTCGTCGGCGGTTGCGGCGCTGCTGGCGGATGTCACCCGCGACCAGGTACGCACCACGGCCATGGCCATACTCGGCGCCGGCATGGGCCTAGCCTTCATCCTGGCGCTGGTGACCGGTCCTATCGTGGCGCACTGGGTAGGAGTGGATGGCATCTTCTATGTCACCGCCATCATGGCCCTGCTCACGATCCCCTTGGTGGCCTTTGGCGTGCCCACGCCGCCGGCGCTGGTGGGACGCGTTGCCGGGTTTAGCGTGGTGCTGCAGAACCCGGAATTGCTGCGGCTCAATGCCGGCATTTTTTTGCTGCACGCACTGATGACCGGTCTGTTCACCACGGCGCCCATCGCCATCTTCGACACCTTCGGTCTGCCGGGCGAGGCGCACTGGCGCATCTATGTGCCGGTATTGATCATCTCGATCCTGCCGGTGTTTCCGCTGATTCGCTGGGCCGAAAGTGGCGGCAGAGCGAGTCAGGTCTTTCGCGCCGCGGTGATGGTCTTGTGTGCGGCCATGGTGATGGCTGCGCTTGGCCACCGCGATGCGGTGAGTCTGGTCGGCGCGCTGCTGCTGTTCTTCATCGCCTTCAATTATCTGGAAGGCGCGTTGCCGTCCATGATCTCGCGTCGTGCACCGGCGTCGCATCGCGGTGCGGCCCTTGGCGCCTATGCCAGTTCCCAATTCCTCGGCGCGTTTGCCGGCGGCGCCATCGGCGGGCTGGCGCGCGGACATTTCGATGTATCCGGCGCCTTTGCCGCCTGCGCCTTGCTGCCGCTGCTGTGGCTGCTAATCCCCGCGGTTCGCGCGCCCGAGCCAAGTCCAGCCGAGACAGTGAAGACAGCGCCGTAGACGTTCAGGCGTACTTGGCCAGCAGGCGGGTTTTTTCCGCGATGCGTTCGCACAGCACCGCATTATTGGGCGCGTCCTTGACGTCCATTTCCAGGCTGCAAGCCATCATCTCGTAGAACGCGCGATCCAGCGCCTTGCGCGCGGCCGACAGCTGCTGGGCAATGGCGTCGCAGGGTTTGTCTTGCTCCAGCATGGCCAGCACGCCGCGAATCTGGCCTTCGACACGGCGCAGGCGATGCATGACCTCTTGCTGATGCGGTCTCTGTGATGGGGCGGCCAGCGCAGCCCGCTTGGCGGTCGCCGGCTTTTTTTTGACAATTTTGCCCATGGAAATCCTCTGACGGCCTTAATTAAGCGGGGTGCCGCTGCGCGCGAATACTCGGGACACCGACCTTGCCGCAACTGGCCGCAACTGGCAGCAAGTGTAGTGGGATCGCCGCGTTGCACGCGCGCGAACGCGTTCGGACGCCACGTTGCGGGAACGTAACCCGAGTGCTTGCGAGCGCTTGCGGTTGATGGAGTCTTGGGTCGCGGCGTCTGGTTTATCCTTGCCGCCACGCCAGAGGTAGTGCGACGCGCCGGAGATGGGCGGCGCGCACATCCTCGACCTCATTCACTTACTTTTCCAAAGGACCCTGCCATGGCTCGCGGCATTAACAAGGTGATACTCATCGGAAACCTGGGCAAGGACCCTGAGGCCAAGACCTTCGCCAACGGTGGTTCGCTCACCAACATCACCCTGGCCACGTCCGAGAGTTGGAAGGACAAGGACGGCCAGATGCAGGAACGCACCGAGTGGCACAACGTGGTGTTCCACAACAAGCTCGGCGAGATCGTGGCGCAGTATCTGCGCAAGGGCAGCAAGGTGTACGTGGAAGGCTCCCTGCGTACCCGTAAATGGCAGGACAAGGAAGGCAAGGACCGCTACACCACGGAAATTCACGCCAACGAAATGCAGATGCTGGACGGCAAGCCCGGCAGTGGCGGCGGTTCGTCTGAGGGCGGTTCCTACGGCGGCGGCGGTTCCTATGGAGGGGGCGCCCCCAGCCGTGCGCCTAGCCGGGCGCCCGCACCGGCTGCCGATGCCGGCTTCCGGGACGATCCGGCAGACGATATTCCGTTCTAGGCCAGACGCACGGGCTCGTGACTGCGCACGCGCAGGTTCAAGCGCTGGCCGAACGCCTGCTCGCGCGCGGCGAACGCCTGGCTTGCGCCGAGTCCTGCACCGGCGGCTTGATTGCCAAGCTGTGCACCGACCTGGCCGGTTCCTCGGCATGGTTTGAGCGCGGGCTGGTGACCTATAGCAACCGGGCCAAGCATGAGTTGCTTGGAGTGCCCAACACCCTGTTCGACACCGCGGGTGCGGTCAGCGAGGCCTGCGTTCGCGCCATGGTCGAAGGCCTGTTGCGCAATTCGCCCGCCGACTGGGGCGTGGCGGGGACGGGTATCGCCGGGCCCGGCGGCGGCAGCGCGGAAAAACCGGTGGGGACGGTGTGGATCGGCTGGGGTCGGCGCAACGACGCTGCACAGGTACATCTGCATGTGTTCCCAGGCGGTCGCGAGGACGTGCGTGAACAGACTGCGGCCGCGGCGCTGCACCACCTGCGCGAATCGGTCTACGCCTGTGGGCTGGGCGCTTGAGGCGGCGCGACTGCAGACAGCACGGACCGCGGGTTGAAGCGTATGTATCCTGAGGTGGACCGTCTGTTTTTCGCGCTGCTGCCCGACGCAGACACGCGGTCCGATCTGGCTGAGGCGGCCACGTATTTGCGCCACAAGCTGCGACCCACCGGCCGCTGGATTGGCGCGCATCGCTACCACCTGACCCTACATTTTCTTGGCGCGTACCCGGCCTTGCCCGAAGCGCTGACGCGGCGTGCGCTGGATGCAGCGGCGACGGTGCGATCCCCGCAGTTCAAGCTGCAGATGGATCGGGCCGGCAGTTTCGGTAATCGCGCGATTCCCTGGTGGTTGGGACCGGAGCACGCGCCGGCAGAACTGAAACAGCTGTGGCGTGCGATCCGCGATGCGCTGCAGGCGCACTCGGTGCCTTACGACACCAAGCTGCGGCTTGCGCCGCATGTCACCGTGCTGCGCGATGCCGCGCAGCTGCTGCCGCCAACGCCGGTGCCCGAGGTCGAATGGAAAGTCGACACCTTCGCCCTGATCCACAGCCATCTTGGCGAGACCTCTGCTTATCGCGTGCTCGGAACCTGGAACCTGGTCACGGAAGCAGCGGCGAAAGCCGCGGTTGTACAGCGCGATCTATGGGACACTTGAGGCCTCCCGCGCCGGCCTTTTCTGCGTCGGCGGGTGAATCCCCATCAATCGAGAAATGAGCATGGAAGAGAATCGTCGCAAAGCCCTGGAAGCCGCCCTCGGACAGATCGAAAAGCAGTTCGGCAAGGGCGCGGTGATGCGCATGACCGGCGCCGACGCGGTGCGCGATGTGGACGTGATTTCCACCGGCTCCATTACCCTGGACATGGCCCTGGGCATCGGTGGCTTGCCGCGCGGCCGCATCATCGAAATCTACGGCCCGGAATCGTCGGGCAAGACCACGCTCACTCTGCACGCGGTGGCCGAGTGCCAGAAGGCCGGTGGCGTCGCCGCGTTCATCGACGCCGAGCACGCGCTCGACGTGCAGTACGCCGCCAAGCTCGGCGTGAATATCGAAGAGCTGCTCGTGTCGCAGCCCGACACCGGCGAACAGGCGCTGGAAATCGCCGACATGCTGGTGCGCTCCAACGCGGTGGACATCATCGTCGTCGACTCCGTTGCGGCGCTGGTGCCGAAGGCGGAAATCGAGTGCGAGATGGGCGACAGCCACGTCGGCCTGCACGCGCGCCTGATGAGCCAGGCGCTGCGCAAGCTGACCGGCAACATCTCGCGCAGTAAGACCATGGTGGTGTTCATCAACCAGATCCGCATGAAGATCGGAGTGATGTATGGCTCGCCGGAAACCACCACGGGCGGCAATGCGCTGAAGTTCTACGCGAGTGTGCGCCTGGACATTCGCCGCATCGGCAGCATCAAGAAGGGCGACGAGGTGGTGGGCAACGAGACCCGCGTGAAGATCGTCAAGAACAAGATGGCGCCGCCGTTCAAGGAGGCGCTGTTCGAGATTCTCTACAACGAGGGCATCTCCAAGCTCGGCGAGCTGATCGACATTGGCGTGGAGCACAAGCTGGTCGACAAGTCCGGCGCCTGGTACGCGTACAAGGGCGACAAGATCGGTCAGGGCAAGGACAACGCGCGCGCCTTCCTCAAGGAGCGCCCGGAACTCGCCGCCGAGCTTGAAGCGGCGATCCGCGAGAAGCTCCAGGCCAAGCGTGCCCCGGCCGAAAAATCCTGAAGACCTGACGCCGGCCGAGGCACGCGCCTCGGCCATGCGGATTCTTGCGCGGCGCGAGCACTCGGTGGCGCAGATCAAGCGCAAGCTGGGACAGCGCGGTCACAGCACCGAGACCGCGGCCGAGGTGGTGGAGAGCCTGACTGAGTCGGGCTTCCAGTCCGATACGCGCTTTGCCGAAACCCTGGCGCGCTCGCGCGCCAACCAGGGCTTTGGACCGCTGCGCATTCGCGCCGAGCTGAAGGAGGCGCGGGTGCCGGAGGCCGACATCCGCGCGGCGTTCGAGGCGCTGGAATGCGATTTCGCCGACCTGGCGGTACGGGCTCGCGAGAAGAAGTTCGGAGCGATTCCCGAGCGCGGCGAGGCCTGGCAGAAACAGTACCGATTTCTTGCCACGCGCGGGTTTGACTCGGACCAGATCCGGGCCGCCCTCAAGGGTGAGCCAGAGGACTGAATCCGGTCCGAATACTCGGCGGGACACCTCCGCATGGCGGCCCCGCCGCCCCCCGGCTAAAATCGCGGCCCTTTGTGTCCTTTCCGCCCATGAACAGCAACGAGTTGCGCGCTCAGTATCTGGAGTTCTTCCGGGTCAACGGCCACACTGTGGTGCCCTCGTCGCCGCTGGTGCCGGGCAACGACCCGACCCTGCTGTTCACCAACGCCGGCATGGTGCAGTTCAAGGACGTGTTCACCGGCCAGGACAAGCGCCCGTACGTGCGCGCCACGTCCAGCCAGAAATGCGTGCGCGCCGGTGGCAAGCACAACGATCTGGAGAACGTGGGCTACACCGCCCGCCATCACACCTTCTTCGAGATGCTGGGCAACTTCTCGTTCGGCGATTACTTCAAGGACGACGCCATCCGCTTCGGCTGGGAGTTCGTCACCGGCAAGAACTGGCTCGGTATCGATCCCAAGCGCCTGCTTGTCACCGTGTACCACACCGACGACGAGGCCTTCGGCATCTGGAAGAAGGTCGGCGTGCCGGAGTCGCGGATCGTGCGCATCGGCGACAACAAGGGTGCGAAGTTCGCCTCGGACAACTTCTGGGCGATGGGCGACACCGGTCCCTGCGGTCCCTGCACCGAGATGTTCTACGACCACGATCCCGATGGCTCCAAGGGCATCTACGGCGGCCCGCCGGGATCGCCGGAGGAAGACGGCGACCGCTGGATCGAAATCTGGAACCACGTGTTCATGCAATTCGAGCGCGCGCCTGACGGCAGCATGGCCAAGCTGCCGGCGCCCAGCGTGGACACCGGCATGGGCCTGGAGAGAGTCGCGGCGCTGATGCAGGGCACCAACGACAACTACCAGACCGACACCTTCAAGAAGCTCGTGAGCGCGGTCGCGGAACTGGCCAAGCAGAAGCCTTATGCGAGCCCTTCGCAGAAGGTCATCGCCGATCACATCCGTGCCACCAGCTTCTTGATTGCCGACGGTGTGCTGCCGTCGAACGAAGGTCGCGGCTACGTGCTGCGCCGGATCATGCGTCGCGCGTTGCGCCACGGGCACAAGCTCGGCGTCACCGAGCTGTTCTTCAACAAGCTGGTCGCGCCGCTCGCGGCCGAAATGGGCGCCGCGTTTCCGCAACTCGTGCAGCAGCAGTCGCAGATCGAGAAGGCCATCCGCGCTGAGGAAGAGAGCTTCGCGACCACGCTCGACAAGGGCATGAAGCTGCTCGACGAGGCCATCGGCAAGGTCAAGAACGGCGTCATTCCCGGCGACGTGGTGTTCAAGCTCTACGACACCTACGGCTTCCCGGTGGACCTCACCGCGGACATCGCGCGCGAGCGTGATCTGAAGATCGACGAGTCCGGCTACGAAGCCGCGATGGAAGAACAGCGCACCCGTGCGCGCGCCGCCAGCAGCTTCAAGACCGGCACCACGCTGAGCTACGACGGCGCGGAGACCTGTTTCGTCGGCTATGAAAAGCTGGTCGCCGACGCCAAGGTGCTGGCGCTGTATCGCGATGGCCAGGCCGTCAACGAACTGAAGGCGGGCGAGTCCGGCGTGGTGGTGTTGAACGACACCCCGTTCTACGCCGAGTCGGGTGGCCAGGTGGGTGACAAGGGCTTCTTGCTCCCCTCTCCCGCAGGGAGAGGGGCCGGGGGTGAGGGAGAGTCTGCGCGCACCCAAGCTCCCTCACCCCAAGCCCTCTCCCCAGGGGAGAGGGGGTTTGTTGTCGCCGACACGCAGAAGGTCAAAGGGCAGGTGTTCGGTCACCACGGCACGCTCGAATCCGGCGTGCTGAAGGTGGGCGACACGGTGCGCGCGGAAGTCACCGAAAGCGTGCGTCGCGCGTCGATGCGCAACCACTCGGCCACGCACCTGATGCACAAGGCGCTGCGCGATGTGCTCGGCGCGCACGTGGCGCAGAAGGGTTCGCTGGTGGACGAGCAGCGCACGCGCTTCGATTTTTCGCACACGCAGGCGGTGACGGCGGCGGAGATCACGGAAATAGAAAACCGCGTGAATCACGCCGTGCTCGCCAATGTGCCGGTCGGCGCGCAGGTGATGAAGTACGACGACGCGATCAAGAGCGGCGCGATGGCGCTGTTCGGCGAGAAGTACGGCGACGAGGTGCGTGTGCTCGCAATGGGTGAGTTCTCAACCGAACTGTGCGGCGGCACGCATGTGTGCCGCACCGGAGATATCGGCCTGTTCAAGATCGTCAGCGAGTCTGGCGTGGCGGCGGGCGTGCGTCGTGTGGAGGCGATCACCGGCGAGAACGCGCTGGCCTATCTGCGCGACTCAGAGGCCAAGCTCAAGCAGGCGGGCGATCTGGTGCGTGCCGGTCGCGATGATCTGGCAGACAAGATTCAGCAGGCGCTGGACCGGGCCAAGGCGCTGGAAAAGGAACTCGCGGCGCTCAAGTCCAAGCTCGCCTCGAGCGCGGGCGGTGACCTCGCTAGCAAGGCGCGCGACATCAAGGGCGTGAAAGTCATTGCAGCGCAGGTCGAGGGCGTGGACGGCAACGAGCTGCGCTCCCTGATGGACCAGCTCAAGGACAAGCTCAAGAGCGGCATCGTGCTGCTGGGCAGCGCCAACGCTGGCAAGGTCAGCCTGATCGCGGGCGTGACGACCGATCTGATCGGCAAGGTGAAAGCGGGCGAGCTGGTGAGCTTTGCGGCGCAACAAGTCGGCGGCAAGGGCGGCGGCAAGCCGGAGATGGCGCAGGCCGGCGGCACGCAGCCGGACCAGCTGCCGGCCGCGATTGAATCGGCATTCGGATGGTTGGACGGAAAACTGTAAGCACCCCATGGCATTGATCGTTCAGAAGTACGGCGGCACCTCGATGGGCTCGGTGGAGCGCATCGAGCATGTCGCGAACAAGGTGAAGTCCTTTGTCGAGAAGGGGCACCAGGTCGTGGTGGTCGTGTCCGCGATGTCCGGCGAGACCGACCGCCTGTTGAAGCTCGCCCGGAGCATCAACCCCAAGGGCAGCGAGCGCGAGTACGACCAGATCGCGAGCACCGGCGAGCAGGTGACCATCGGCCTGCTCGCGCTGGCCTTGCAGAAGGCGGGCATGAAGAGCCGCTCGTTCACCGGCCCGCAGGTCACGATCAAGACCGACGACGCCTTCATGAAGGCGCGCATCCAGAGCATCGACGGCGAGAAACTCCTGGCCGCGTGCCGCGAAGGCATCGTGCCGGTGGTCGCCGGTTTCCAGGGCATCGCGCCGGATGGTTCAACCGCCACGCTCGGCCGCGGCGGCTCGGACACCACGGGCGTCGCGATTGCGGCCGCGATGAAGGCCGACGAATGCCAGATCTACACCGATGTCGACGGCGTCTACACCACCGACCCGAGAGTCGAACCCAAGGCACGTCGGCTGGACAAGATCACCTTCGAGGAAATGCTGGAAATGGCCTCGCTCGGCTCGAAGGTCTTACAGATCCGCTCGGTGGAATTCGCCGGCAAGTACAAGGTTCCCCTGCGCGTGGTCTCCACCTTCGTGGACGGCCCCGGCACCCTGATCACGCTTGAGGAAAACACTGTGGAAGCACCCCTCGTCTCCGGCATCGCCTTCAGCCGCGATGAAGCCCAGCTCACCGTCGCCGGCGTGCCGGATCGTCCGGGCATCGCCGCCGGTATCCTCGGCCCCATCGGCGACGCCAACATCGAAGTCGACATGATCGTGCAGAACGTCGGCGCCGACGGCACCACCGACTTCACGTTCACCGTGCATCGCAACGACTTCGAGAAGGCGGAGGCCATCTCGAAGAAGGTCGCCTCCAGCCTGGGCGCCAAGGGCGTGCTGTCGGCCAACGACATCTGCAAGGTGTCGATGGTTGGCGTCGGCATGCGCAGCCACGCCGGAATCGCCAGCAAGATGTTCCGCGTGCTGGCCGACGAGGGCATCAACATCCGCATGATCTCCACCTCCGAGATCAAGATCAGCGTGGTGGTGCAGGACAAGTACCTGGAACTGGCCGTGCGGGCGCTGCACAAGAGCTTCGACCTGGAAGGCGCGACCGCGGCCTGAGCCGGCGCTCGGCTTGTGGCGTGCCGGGGTGATCGTTACAATCCGCGCCCCTGCAGGCAGGCCGCACGCCGCGTCATGCGTTCGGAGAGTTGGCCGAGTGGACGAAGGCGCGCCCCTGCTAAGGGCGTATAGGGTTTATAGCCTTATCGAGGGTTCGAATCCCTCACTCTCCGCCATTTGCACGGCGAAACGCGGCACACTAAGCGGGACGGCGGCAGTTTGATTGGGCTTGTAGCTCAGTTGGATAGAGTATCTGGCTACGAACCAGAGGGTCGGGAGTTCGAATCTCTCCAAGCCCACCAATCAAAAGTAAAGACGGGTCAGTGAGCTAAACGCTTGCTGGCCTTTTTTATTGGCCGCGTCCCTGCATTTCCCTACAGGTCGGTGCGAGAAGTTGTTTGCCTGTAAGCAATGGAATGGACGCCCCCTCATTTTGTGGCAGCGCGCGGTGATGGCGCTGCTGCTGTTGCCACTCGCCGCGCTTGCAGCAAAGCCGGCTGACCCGCTGCGCTCGCCGAGCTGGGACGCTATGGTCGAGCGCCATCTCGATGGTGGGGCCTATGTGTTCGACGCGCGTGTGCAGCTGCAGATGCCGGCCAGCGCCGAAGACCCGCTGTCGGTTCCGGTCGAAGTGCGGGTGCGTGGAACACCGCGTCTTCGGCCAGCAGTTCCACCAGCCCCGAGGGGTCGTGGTCGCGCACCATCCGGTGCCAGGTGTGTAGCGGCTGCGCTGTGCTCATGGCGAGTCCAAAAACGCGGGTAATGGGGCGCAGCGCTGTACGCCTGCAGCCCGTCCTTGCGCTCAGAGGCTGCGCTGATTCACGCGCTTGGCAAACGCTTCGGCAGATTCCTTACGTTCGCTGTAGCGATCCACCAGGTGCACCGACACGTCGCGTGTCAGTAGGGTGAATTTCATCAGCTCTTCCATCACATCGACGACGCGGTCGTAGTAGCTCGACGGCTTCATGCGATCCCTGTCGTCGAATTCCAGGAAGGCCTTGGCCACCGAGGACTGGTTTGGGATGGTGATCATGCGCATCCAGCGACCGAGCACGCGCATCTGGTTCACCGCATTGAATGACTGTGAGCCGCCACTGACCTGCATCACCGCCAGGGTCTTGCCCTGGGTTGGCCGCACCGCGCCTACGCTGAGTGGAATCCAGTCGATCTGCGCCTTCATGATCCCGGTCATCGCGCCGTGGCGTTCGGGCGAGGTCCAGACCATGCCCTCGGACCATGCAGCGAGTTCGCGCAACTCCTGCACCTTGGGATGCGAGTCGGGCGCGCCGTCCGGCAGCGGCAGACCGGCAGGGTCGAAGAGGCGCGTCTCGGCGCCCATCGCATTGAGCAGGCGCTGCGCTTCGAAGCTGACCAGGCGGCTGAACGAGCGTGCGCGCAACGAGCCGTACAGCAGCAGGATGCGCGGCGGATGCGTGGCGCGCGATGATGGACTCAGCGCGGCCAGATCCGCGGGCCGGAATAGCGCCGCGTCGACATTCGGCAGGTCCAGCATCTCAGCGGACACGGCGGCCCTCGGCGTCGATCACTGCCTCGCCATCCTCCTTGGTGAATGCGCCTTGCTGTGCGGCGGGAAGAAGATCGAGCACCGCCTCCGACGGTCGGCACAGGCGCGCGCCCAATTCACTGACCACGATGGGCCGGTTGATCAGGATGGGATGCTGCAGCATGAATGCGATCAGCTGCGCGTCTGTCCACTTCGGATCGGCCAGTCCCAGTTCGGTGTACGGCGTGCCCTTCTCGCGCAGGATTTCGCGTACCGGCACGCCCATCTTCGCGATCAGCGTTTCGAGCGTCGTGCGATCCGGCGGCGACTTCAGGTACTCGATGACGGTCGGTTCGATACCCGCGTTGCGGATCATGGCCAGCGTGTTGCGCGACGTGCCGCAGGCGGGGTTGTGATAGATCGTGACGTTCATGATTCGGGCCTCGATTCGTGTTGATGGGATGTTGCGAACCACGCGCATAACAGGGTCGCGGCTGCGGCACCCATGCACTGCGCGAGGATGAACAGCGGCGCATCCTGTGGGCGTATGCCTGCGAAGCTGTCGGACAGCGCGCGAGCGAGGGTGACGGCGGGATTGGCGAACGAGGTCGAGGCGGTGAACCAGTACGCGCCAACGATGTAGGCCGCCACCGCATAGGCGATGGCATCGACGCGATGTCTGACCCCGCTCAGAATCACCAGGAGCAACCCAAAGCTGGCGACGACCTCGCTCCAGGCCAGCGCGAAGCCGGGTCGCGCCTGGGTCGAAAGCTGCAACAGGTCTTGACCAAACATCAGATGCGCAGCCCAGACTCCTAGCACCGCGCCCACGATTTGTGCGCCCACATATGCCGGCACGTCGCGCCAGGCAAACAAGCGGCTCGCCGCGAGAGACAGCGTCACCACCGGATTGAACTGCGCGCCCGAGATCGGGCCCAGGCTCAGAATCAGCGCCACCAGGGCGCCGCCGGTAGCGATGGCATTGGCCAGCAGCGCAATGGCTACATTCCCGTCTGCCAGTCGCTCGGCCATGATTCCCGAGCCGATGATGGTCGCAAGCAGCATCGCGGTGCCGATCGCTTCGGCGCTCGCGCGCTTGGCCAAGCTCAGGCGGCCGGGCCGGGTTTGGTCAGCGGCATTCATTGGGATCGCAGTGGGTTTCAGCGCAGCAGTGATCGGTCAGATACGCCACCAGCGCGTTCATCGCCTTGAAGTCCGGCGCGTAGTAGATGAAGCGCCCCTGTTGGCGCGACTTCAGCAGGCCGGCGTGGCTGAGTTCCTTGAGGTGAAACGACAGCGTGGCCGGCGGAATCTTGAGCCGGCTTGCAATCTCGCCCGCCGCCAGTCCGTCTGGTCCGTGACGCACCAGCAGACGAAACACGGCGAGGCGCGATACCTGGGCCAGTGAGGCCAGTCGGGCGACGGCTTTATCCGCATTCATATTTCGATAATTATAAAAATAAAGAAGCACGTCAAACTGGTTCCGACCCTAACTCAAGTCGGTCAACTGGAATCACCTCTGGTGTCCGTGGTGGGCCATCTGTGCGGGCTTGCTCATCGCGACAACCTGAGCCGTACAGGAGAAGGCATTTCACGCCCCTGAGCCGCCGGACGGTGCTGGAAGCCGCTTCAGCACAGGCCTAGGCTGAGCTGCGAAAAATCCTCGCTCTTTGGGAGACGCGTCATGGCCATCAACGAAGCCAGGCTCAACGAATTTCTGGGCAAATGTGTGGGTGATCTGGGCGCCGCCATGAGCGCGACCCTGATGCTGGTCGGTGATCGGCTGGGGCTGTACAAGGCGCTGGCGCAGGAGGCGCTGACATCCGTCGAGCTTGCACAGCGCACCGGCACCCACGAGCGCTATGTGCGCGAATGGCTCGGAAATCAGGGCGCGGGCGGGTATGTGCAGTTCGACGCAGCCAGCGGCAAGTGGTCACTGAGTCCCGAGCAGGCCTTGTGTCTGGCTGATCCGAACGGGCCGGTCGACATGCCGGGGGCGTACAACATCGTGGAAGCGACCTTTCACGCCCTGGCCCGCACCCTGGACAATTTCAAGACCGGCAAGGGCATGGAATGGGGCGAGCACCACGCCTGCCTGTTCCACGGCACCGAGCGTTTCTTTCGCGCCGGCTATAACGCCAATCTGGTGACGTCCTGGCTGCCGGCGCTGGACGGCGTGGTGGAAAAACTCCAGCGCGGTGCCAAGGCAGCGGATGTCGGTTGCGGTCACGGCGCCAGCACCGTGCTGATGGCGCAGACCTATCCGCAGTCGCAATTCATCGGCTATGACTATCACGCCGAATCCATCCGCATCGCGCGTGAACGCGCCGCCGCCGCGGGCCTGAGCAACGTCGAGTTCGAAGTGGCCGACGCCGTCGGTTACCCCGACAAGGCCTTTGACCTGATCGCCTTCTTCGACTGCCTGCACGACATGGGCGATCCCGTGGGCGTGTCGCGCCATGCACGCGCCGCGCTCAAGGTGGATGGCACGGCCATGATCGTGGAGCCCTTCGCCAATGATCGGGTGCAGGACAACCTCAATCCCGTGGGACGCGTGATGTATGGCGCGTCCTCGCAGATTTGCGTGCCGGTGTCGCTGGCGCGCAACGGCCCGGCGCTGGGCGCGCAGGCCGGCGAAGCACGACTGCGTCAGGTGGTGGTGGACGGCGGCGGCTTCTCGCGCTTCCGCCGCGCCACCGAGACGCCGTTCAATCTGGTGCTGGAGGCGCGGCCCTAGCCGAAAGAGCCTGCCGGGCTCAGTCGTCGAAACGCAGCAGTTCCATGCTGATCTTGCCGCCGACGATCTGCTGTGTGTCCAGCCACTCGGTGCGTTCCAGCTTCACCAACCCGACGCCGGGCGCATACCACTCGGTGTGCGTCACCGGCACCGGCGAGGCGCCGATCCGCGCGTCGGCCAGCACATTGAGCAGACCGCTGCCTTCGAGTTGCAGGCAGCGCGTGAATGTGCCTGCCGGTACCTCGACCACATCGTCCAGCGACGCCACCTGCATGCGCAGCACGATGCGCTTGGAGTGGTCCTGCGAGAAGCGTTCACGGAACGGTACGGCGCGCTCCAGGATGTAGGGCCGCGTCTCCACCTCCCAGGCCGGCTTTGGGCATGTCGAGCGTGCCGTATGCGTATTCCGAGCCAAGTCGGCCACTGATTCCGACGCAAGCCGGCCACCCATTCCGAGCGATGTCGGCCGGGCATTCCGAGGGATGCCGGCCA
>JBQTJH010000136.1:0-10787 GCA_052387335.1 Panacagrimonas sp.
CTTTTGCGCATCGCCGCGTCAGTCGCTCCTCATGTACGTTGAGTACACCTCGTCGCTCCTTCCTTGCGCTGCGCAAAAGTGACCTCCGCCGCAGCGACTATTCATATGCCAACAGACCCTAAACCGCGTCGAACTCAAGACCGACAGCCGCAACACCGTGTCGCGCAACGCGATCCTGCGCATCGGTGCGACGTTCGAGGGCATCTTCCGCAACCACATGGTGATGCCTGACGGGCACATCCGGCATGCCGCCTGGTACAGCGTCACGCGCGAGGAGTGGCCGGCGGTGCGGGATCGGCTGGACGGCATGCTGAATCGGCGGGTCGAGCCCTGGCTGGCGCGTTGACCCCAACGGGGCATCCATTCAAAATGGTGCTGTCAATGCCATGAGTTGTGCCATGAACTCACCCACTGTCATTCCCATCACCGTGGACGCGAGCGGGCGGTTGGTGCTGCCCAAGGCCATGCGCGACGAGCTCAACCTGCGACCGGGTACGAAGCTGAAGGCGGAGATAGTGGCTGGCCGTATCGAACTGACGCCCGAAGACGACGACTGCGAACTGGTCGAGAAGGATGGACTATGGGTGATCCGGTCGCGAAGCGGCCGTAAGTTCGACGCCGTTGCTGCGATTCGCGAAGACCGCGAGGACCGCATCCGTCACCTGCGCGGGCGTTAGAGCAGATGGGTGGAAAGACTCACGCGCCGGCACTCGCGGTCGATTCGTCGGTTATCGTCGCAGCCTTGATCGAGGAAGAGACACACCATCAGGCTTGCGCTGCGCTGCTGCGTCGTGCGCGCCTCCAAGCGTGGAGTCATATCCTGGCGGAAACGTACTCGGCGCTGACCGGCGGACGTCACGGCGCGCGCGTCCCGCCAGCGATTGCAGGTCGCCATATCGCCGAGTTCGTCGTTCCGAGACTCACGCTGATCGAATTGCCATTCGCACCCATGACGTCAGCGATCAGTGCTGCTCATCTCGCTGGGGCGCGCGGCGGGGCGATCTACGACTATCTGCACTTGCACGTTGCACGGGAGTCCGGAGCCCGTGCGCTGTACACCCTCAACGTCCGGCATTTTTCCGTTCTGCGTCGCGCGGATGATCCCGCGATCCTGCTTCCCGAGTGACTCTCATGAATCGTTACACCGGCCTCGTCGATCACTATCGCCACCGCCTGCCGCTCGCCCCGGGGGCCCGTGCCATCTCGCTTGGCGAGGGCCGCACGCCGCTTATCAAGCTCGAAAATCTGCCGAAGAAGCTGGGCTTCGAGAACGACATCTACGTCAAGTTCGAAGGTCTGAACCCGACGGGTTCGTTCAAGGACCGCGGCATGACCGTGGCGGTGACGCAGGCGGTTCACGAGGGTTCGCGCGCCATCATCTGCGCCTCCACCGGCAACACCTCGGCCGCCGCCGCGGCCTACGCCGTGCGCGCCGGTATCACCGCCTTCGTGCTCATTCCGGAAGGCAAGATTGCGCTGGGAAAACTGGCGCAGGCGGTGGTACACGGTGCGGTGGTGATCCAGGTGCTGGGCAACTTTGATGACGGCATGCGCCTGGTCAAGGAAGTGGCCGAGACCTCGCCAGTGTCCATCGTCAACTCCATCAATCCGTATCGCCTGCAGGGCCAGAAGACGGCGGCGTTCGAAATCGTCGAAGCCCTGGGTCGCGCGCCGGACTATCACTGCCTGCCGGTGGGCAACGCCGGCAACATCACCGCGCATTGGATCGGCTACAGCGAGTGTGCGGGGCAGGGCACCACGGCCTGCGCGTACTGCGACGGCAATTGCCAGCAGCTGGGCGCGACCAGCACCCTCACACGGCCCAAGATGGTCGGCTACCAAGCCGCCGGCGCGGCGCCCTTCCTGCGCGGCGGGCCGGTGAAGAACCCAGAGACCGTGGCCACTGCCATCCGCATCGGCGATCCGCAGTCCTGGGATCGCGCCTGGATCGTGCAAAAGGAGTCCGGCGGCTGGTTTGATGAATGCACCGACGAAGAAATCCTGGCCACCCAGAGCCTGCTGGCGGAGTCCGAGGGCGTGTTCTGCGAACCCGCCTCGGCGGCGTCGCTATGCGGCGCGCTGCGCGACATCAAGTCCGGCAAGATCGAGCCAGGCAAGACGGTGGTGTGCACGCTCACGGGCAATGGGCTGAAGGACCCGGACATCGTGATGAGGAACGGGCTGTCGGGACTGATCCAGGTGCCGGCAGAGCGCTCGGCGGTAGAAAAATGCCTGCTGGATCGACTGAGCTGAGCGTCTGGAACTGACGACCCGATGCTAAACTTGCGCGGGTTTCCTGAACTTGTGACGGAATGAACTGGGCGGATTACGGCATCCTTGCCATCGTCGTCCTCTCGGCTCTGATCGGCCTGCTGCGCGGGTTTACTCGCGAGATTTTTGGCCTGGGAACCTGGGTGTTCGCGGTGATCCTGAGCATTGCCTTTGGACGCGAGGCAATGGACGTCCTCCAGCCGCACATCGCCACTCCCCTATTCCGCACCGGTGCTGCCTACGGCGGGCTGTTTCTTGCAGGCTTGCTCGTCGGCGCCATCATCACCGCGGTGATCGTGGCGCAGATTCGCGGTAGCCGATTCTCTTCGGCTGATCGCACCCTGGGTTCGGGGCTGGGCTTGATTCGCGGTGTGCTGGTGGTGGGTCTGGTGGTCCTGCTGGCGCGTACCAATGGCATGAATCAGACAAGCTGGTGGAAAGAGGCGATGCTCGTGGGACCGTCCGAGCCCATTGCCGATGGACTGGACATCCTGATTCCGGATCACTGGCTGGCACCGCTGAAACCCGACGCTTCCGGGCCCGCGGAATCCAAGCCGGACAAGGCGACACCCGCGGCGTCTGCCGCTTTGGTTTGAGGATACGAACCCCATGTGCGGCATCGTCGGCATCCATTCGCACCAGGCGGTCAATCAGGAGTTGTACGACGCCCTGACCATGCTGCAGCACCGGGGTCAGGACGCCGCCGGCATCATCACCACCGAAGGTTCACGCCTGCATCTGCGCAAGGACAACGGTCTGGTGCGCGTCGTGTTCCACGCTGCCGATCACATGATGCGGCTGCGTGGCAACCTGGGCATTGGCCATGTGCGGTATCCCACGGCCGGTGTCACCACCGCGGCCGAAGCGCAGCCGTTTTACACCAACATGCCCTTCGGCATTTCGCTGGCGCATAACGGCAATCTGACCAACGCCGATGAGCTCAAGCTGGAGTTGTTCAGCGAGGATCGCCGTCATCTGAACACCGAGTCGGACTCTGAAGTCTTGCTCAACATCTTTGCCCACGAGCTGCTGACGCAGAACAAGCTGCGCCTGCAAGCGGACGATATCTTTGCCGCCGTCTCCGGTGTGCATCGACGCTGTCGCGGCGCCTACGCCGTGGTTGCGCTGATCAGCGGCTATGGCCTGGTCGGCTTTCGCGATCCCTATGGCATCCGACCCGCGGTGTACGGCCGTCGTCGCAGTGCGCAGGGCGAGGAGTACATGATCGCCTCCGAGTCGGTGGCGCTGAACGCCCTTGGCTTTGAACTGGTCGGCGACATCCTTCCGGGCGAGGCCATCTTCGTGAGCCTGGATGGTAGGTTGCACAAGCGGCAGTGCGCGGCCAACCCCGTGTACTCGCCGTGCATCTTTGAGTACGTGTATCTGGCGCGACCCGATTCCCTGATGGACAAGATCTATGTCCACAAGGCGCGTCTGCGCATGGGCGAAAAACTGGGACAGCGCATCAAGCAGGAATGGCCGGATCACGACATCGACGTGGTGATTCCGATTCCGGATACCTCGCGTGTGCCGGCTTCGGAACTCGCCGCCTGCCTCGGTGTTCCGTACCGCGTGGGCTACGTCAAGAACAACTACGTCGGGCGCACCTTCATCATCCCGGGGCAGAGCCAGCGCAAGAAGTCGGTGCGACAGAAGCTCAATCCCATCGAGGTCGAGTTCCGCGGCAAGAACGTGATGCTGGTAGACGACTCCATCGTGCGCGGAACCACCAGCCGCGAAATCATTGAGATGGCGCGCGAGGCCGGCGCGCGCAAGGTCTACTTCTGCTCGGCGTCGCCGCCGGTGCGGTATCCCAATGTTTACGGCATCGACATGCCCAGTCCTGCGGAACTGATCGCGCACGGCCGCACGATTCCTGAACTCGAACAGCTACTGGGCTGTGATCGTCTGATTTTCCAGACCCTGGAAGACCTGGTCGATGCCGTACGCCACAAGCACGCCACGATTCAGGATTTCGAGTGCTCGGTGTTCACCGGCAAATATGTCACCCAGGATGTGACCAGCGAGTACCTCAGCCAGCTCGAACTGTTCCGCGCCGATGCGGCCAAGGAAGCGCGCAAGAAAGCCGCGCAGTCGGTGATCGAGATGGATAACGCCGGCGCGCGTTGAGCGGACCGACAGCCGGCGACGACGTTCTATTCGCGCAAGAACTCGATCAGCAGCCGATTGACGTATTCGGGCCGATCGACCTGCATCCAATGGCTGGCACCCTCGATTCGCTCATAGCGCCACGGCCCGGAGACACACTTGGCCGATGCAACCATCTGCATCTCGTTGAGATAGTGATCGCAGCTTCCCCATATCCCCAAGGTCGGCGCCTGCACGGAGGGAAGCGGTGTCGGGCCTTGGAGGAACGCTTGCGGATGCGCATTGGCCCGGTAGATGCCGAGTGATGCGGTCAGCGCCCCGGGTCGCGACAGATCGGCGACGGCGTGCTCCGCCTGCGGATGATGGCGCGCGAAATCGCGCCACATCTTCCAGTCGTTGCGCGATAGAAGCTCTTCGGCCAACCCTTGAAACTGGAACAGCAGCACGTACCAGGACATCTCGCGCTGATCCATGCCACGTTTCGTGGAACAGCACGTTGGGATGTCCCACCGCCATGGTCACGAAGCGCAGCACGCGCTGAGGCAGTAACGAGGCCATCGCCCAGCCCAGTGCGCCGCCCCAGTCGTGGCCGACGATGTGGGCGCGCTCAACGCTCAGTGCATCGAGCAGCCCCACCAGGTCTTCGCACAGCACGGGCAGAGCGTAGGCTTCCGGTTCCTGCGGCTTGTCGGACTCCCCGAAGCCGCGCATATCGGGTGCGATGACGCGAAAACCGGCACCGACCAGCGCCGGAATCTAATGCCGCCACAGTCGTGAGGAATCCGGCCATCCGTGCAACAGCACGACGGCCGGGCCGCTGCCCTCGTCGATGACGTTCAAATTAACGCTGCCGCTTCGCATTTTCTTCGTTCTCAAGTGCGTCTCCCTGACAAGGTGAATGCGGCCCGCAAGTCGTGGTGTGCGGTAGGTGTACTCCGGCAGGATCGAGGCGGTCAATCCGGATGCTGCTAGACTGCGCTCCTGCCGATTTCCACCGCTTGCGGGCTCACTGCTAAGCGCGATGTTCTGTGTAATCGGCCCGCTATTGTTCGCGGGCTTTTTCGTGCCCGCGTGACGGAGAGTGATGTGACCGACACGCCCAAAACCGAAGACAATCCGAGCCGGCACTGGGGCTTTGCCACCCAAGGCATCCGCACGGCCGAGCACCGCACCGAGCAGATGGAGCATTCGCCGGCGATCTTCGCCACCTCGAGCTTCGTGTATCGCAGCGCGGCCGAGGCGGCCGCGGTGTTTTCCGGCGAGCAGCCGGGGCAGATCTACAGCCGCTTCACCAACCCGACGGTGCAGGCCTTCGAGCAGCGGCTCGCGCGCATGGAAGGCGGTGACGCCTGCGTGGCCACGGCCAGCGGCATGGTCGCAATCCTGAGCTTGATCCTGGCCACGATGAAGGCCGGCGATCACCTGCTCAGCTCGAACGGGCTGTTCGGCTCCACCATCAACCTGTTCAACAACTACGTCGCCAAGTTCGGCATCGAGATCACCTACGTCGATCTGAAAGACCCGGCGAAGTGGCAGGCGGCCATGCGGCCGAACACCAAGCTGCTGTTCGTGGAAACGCCGTCGAACCCGCTGTGCGAGATCGCGGACATTCGTGCGCTTGCGGACATCGCGCATCGCAGTGGCGCCAAGCTGGCGGTGGACAATTGTTTTCTGACGCCGGTGTTCCAGAGACCGCTGGCATTGGGTGCGGACTACATCATCCATTCGGCGACCAAGTTCCTCGACGGCCAGGGCCGCTGCGTCGGCGGCGCCATCGTGGGCGACGCGCAGAGCGTGGGCAAGGATGTGTTTGGCTTCATGCGCACCGCCGGGCCTTGCCTGTCGCCGTTCAATGCCTGGGTGTTTCTCAAGGGCATGGAAACTCTGGCCGTGCGCATGCGCGCGCACGAGGACAACGCGCGGCGGCTCGCGACCTGGCTCAACGAGCAGCTCGGCGTGACCCGGGTGTACTACCCGGGACTCGCGAGCCATCCGCAGCACGAGCTGGCGAAGAAGCAGAGCAGCGGCTACGGCGCGATCGTGTCCTTCGAGGTGGAGGGAGGACGCGGTGGTGCGTGGAAGCTGATTGATTCGACGCGACTATGTTCAATCACCGCGAATCTCGGCGATACGCGCACCACCATCACGCATCCCGCCACGACCACGCACGGCCGCATCACGCCGGAGGCACGCGCGGCCGTCGGCATCAACGAGGGGCTGGTGCGCATCGCTGTGGGCCTGGAAGACCTTGAAGACATCCAGGCCGATCTTGTCCGCGGTCTGCGCTGAAATGGCTCTGGCGCTGTTCGATGCGCTGTGCGAAACCAGTCCGACGCGCAAGTGCGAGCGCGTCGCCGCACTGCGCGTCGAAGATGCACTGAGCGCGCCCGCGCTCACGGCCGATCAGCAGGCGCGTATCCCCGGTCGACCCACGCGCCCGCAGCGGGTGAATCCGCGTGACGTTCCGCATCGCGGACTGGGCACGCCTGAGGGTCGCGCGGCGATGGCGCATGCAGTGGCACATATCGAGTTCAACGCGATCAATCTGGCGCTGGACGCCGCGCTGCGGTTTCGCCAGATGCCACCCGACTACTACGCCGACTGGATCAGCGTGGCGCAGGACGAGGCGCGCCACTTCGGCCTGCTCAGCGGCCGCCTGCGCGATATGGGTTGGGCCTATGGTGACTTCGACGCGCACGACGGTTTGTGGGAGGCGGCGGAGAAAACCGCGCACGATGTACTTGAGCGCATGGCGCTGGTGCCGCGCGTGCTGGAAGCGCGCGGACTGGACGTAACGCCGAACATGATTCTGCGGCTGCAGGAAGTGGGCGATGCACAGACCGCCGCGGTGCTGCGCGTGATTCTTCAGGAAGAGGTTCGGCATGTGAGCATTGGCACGCGCTGGTTTCACTACCTGTGTGCGCAGCGGGGGCTCGATCCGGTCAGCACCTTTCGATCTCTGTTGAGCGCGCACCGCGTGCGCCTGCAGACGCCGTTCAACTGGGACGCGCGGATGCAGGCGGGCTTTGATCCGCTGGAACTGAGCCTGGATTCGGTCGAGGCGGGCGCGAAGATGACGCCGCTGCCTGCGCGGCGCACAGTAAGCTCATGAGTGCATCGCCGCGCCTGAGTCCGATCAAGGTTGTGCTGGCCGAGAGCCAGACCCTGATCCGCGCCGGTCTGCGCCTGCTGCTGGAAACTCAGGCCAACGCCGAGGTCATTGGCGAAGCAGCGGAAGGCCAGGAACTGCTGAGCATCGTCGAACGCCTGCGTCCGCGTGCCGCCCTGGTCGAGCTGGACCTGCCGGTGGTCAACGGCATGGACGCGCTCAGCCAGATCCGTCGTCATTACCCTGAGGTTGCGGTGTTGCTGCTGGCGGCCCGACCAGAGCCGAGCCAGGTCCGTACCGCCCTGCGTCAGGGCGCTGCCGGCTTCCTGAGCAAGCAGGCGGAACCGGGGGAGCTGGGTCTGGCCCTGCGTTCGGTAGACAAGCAGCAGACCTACATCAGCCCGGCGGTCTCCAACCTGCTGCTGGACAAGCGCGACAACACCCGGGTGGAAGACAGCGCCATGCTCACCCACCGCCAGCGCCAGGTGCTGACCCTGATTGGCAAGGGCCGTTCCACCAAGGAGATCGCACAATTGCTGGGGGTCAGCGTGAAGACGGTGGAGACCCACCGTGCGCGCCTGATGCAGGCCCTGGGTCTGTACGGCACCAACGCGCTGATGCGCACCGCACTGCGTTGGGGTTTGGATGGGCACGAACATTAATTCGGGCGGCGCCGTCGCTTGAACTAAGAGGTGTTTCAGGGCTTGACGGAATTCCGTCACGTATCAGGGAAACCCTGACACGGCATCAGGAAAAGACTGCTTAGGGAATCGAAATGTTTTTGTGACGATGAGTCACCGAAGCAAGACAGACCTGGGGAGAAACCGATGAAAGCCAACCTGAACGTCCGTACCACGCAGAGCATGGTGCTGACCCCGCAACTGCTGCAGTCCATCCGCCTGCTGCAGCTGTCCAGCATGGAGCTGGAGCAGGAGGTGGAGCAGGCCCTGGAAGACAACGTGATGCTCGAAGCCGAGGAAGGTCATGACGACCTGCCGGCCGCCGCCGAAGCCCCGGCCGTGCCCGAAGCCCAGGACGACATCGAATTCAAGTCGGTCAGTGGTGAAGACGCCGGCGCCCACTCCGAGGTCGAGGCCGACTTCGACTGGTCCAGCGCCGAAACCTGGTCGGGTGGCGAACCCGGCGCCGAAGACGAAGAACACTGGAGCGCGCGCACCGCTGCGCCCGAACAGGGCGATGCCCGTGTGGCCGCCCTGGATCAGCTCCAGGCTCTGGTACGCAGCCCGCGCGAAGTCAGCATCGTCACGATGATCCTGGAGAACATCGACGACAACGGCTATCTGGAGTGCTCGCTGGAGCTGATCGGCGAAGCGCTCGGCGACGAGTTTGGCGCCAGCGCCCGCGAGCTGGAAGCTGCGCTCAAGCGGGTGCAGAGCGTGGAGCCCACCGGTTTTGGCGCGCGTAACTTGACGGAGTGTCTGCGCCTGCAGCTCGACGTGCTGCCGGCCAGCACCCAGGGCAAGGAAATTGCGCTGTACCTGGTGGCTCATTGCCTGGACCGTGTCGCCGAGCGTCGTCTGGAAGACGTGCGTCGTCAGCTCAATGCCAGCGAGGCCGACATGAAGGCCGCGTTCAACTTGATCCTTGCGCTGGACCCCAAGCCAGGTGCCTCACAGGGTGCGCCGGCTGCGGCCGCCATCCCGGATGTCATCGTCACCGGCCGTCCCGGCGCCTGGAAGGTGGAGCTGAATCAGGAGCGTCTGCCGCGCATCCGCGTCAACAGCAGCTACGAGCGTGCGGTGGCTACCTCCGCGCACAAGGCGCTCAAGGACAAGCTGCAGGAAGCGCGCTGGCTGGTGCGTGGCCTGGAAATGCGCCACGAAACCCTGCTCAAGACCGCGCGTGCGGTGTTTGAACGCCAGAAGGGCTTTCTCGAAAATGGTGAAGAGTCGATGGTGCCGCTGACCCTGCGCGAGATCGCAGAGGCCATCGGCATGCACGAATCCACCGTGTGCCGCGTGACCACGGCCAAGTTCATCCAGACGCCTTGGGGTGTATACGACTTCAAGGCGTTTTTCCCGAGCCAGATTACCGGTTCGGATTGCGAGGCTTCAGGCACTGCGGTCAAGGCCATGATCCGTCGCATCGTTGATGGTGAGAATCGCAAGAACCCGCTGTGCGACGGCGCTATCGCGGCGCTGCTGCTGCGCAAGGGCATTCGTGTTGCACGACGCACGGTCGCCAAGTACCGTGAAGCGATGAAGATCGCTCCGGCAACGGCTCGTCGCGAGGCGCCGGTGCGCCGCGGCACGCTCTCACTGGTTGCAGGCTAGGGGACACATCCCCGGGAAGATCAGGATGGACAAATTGCGCACGCTGTTGATCGACGACAACAAGGGCTTTGTGGTGCTGGCCAAGCATCTGCTCGCGGCCGTACCCGAGGTCGATGTGATCGGCTGCGGCTACGACGGCTTTGACGCCGTGCGCATGGCCGAGGAACTCAAACCCGACCTGATCATCATGGATCTGGCCATGCCGGGCATGGGCGGCTTGCAGGCCACGCGCCTGATCAAAGCACAGGACACGCCGCCGCGCGTGGTCATCGCCAGTCATTACGACGACGCCAGCCACCGCGAACACGCGGCTGGAGCCGGCGCAGACGGCTTCGTCAACAAGCAGGAATTCGAACATCGGATTCCCGAAATCGTGCGCGGATTGGGAGCGGCGCATGCCTGAGTCAAGAGTGCTGGTCGTCGACAACGACGACAGCCGTGCGCAGGCCATCGCCGCCTGCCTGCAGTTCATCGATTACAGCCCGGTTTCCGTCGACAGCGTCGACGCGGTCAAGGCCGTCGAGCACCGTCAGCAAGACTGGCTCGCCGTGATCATCGGCGGGGTGTCGGACTGGTCACGCCTGCAGGAATTCATCACCTGGCTCAAGCGCGATCGCTACCACCCGCCGTTGCTCATCCTGCCGCCGAATCACGACAAGGCGGTGACTTCACTCGACCTGGATCGCAGTGCCTGCATGCCGGTGGATTACCCGGTCAAGTACGCGCAGTTGAATGAACTGCTGCGCCGCGCCGGGCTTGTGCGCATGGACCAGCAGGCCGCGACGGTGCGCGTACCCGGACCCTCGGGCAACTCCTCGGCCATCCGCCGGGTCAAGCGCCTGATCGAGCAGGTCGCGCCGCATGACACCACGGTGTTGATCACCGGAGAGTCAGGCACTGGCAAGGAAGTGGTGGCGCGGGCGGTACATGAAAATTCGGCGCGGCGCGACAAGCCTTTTGTTGCGGTCAACTGCGGCGCCATTCCCTCCGAGCTACTCGAATCC
>JBQTJH010000137.1:0-15000 GCA_052387335.1 Panacagrimonas sp.
TGCGGAAAGCGTCGAATCTCGCTTGGCGACTCGCGCGCATCGATACCGATGGCCAGCCGCTCGTAGCGGCCGATATCCGCACGCCCCAGCATGCGCGTGATCATGGGACCGAGCAGCGCCAGCGGAATGTTGTCGATACAGGTGTAGCCCAGGTCCTCGTACTGCTTGAGTGCCACGGTCTTGCCGGCACCGGACAGGCCACTGACGATGATCAGTTTCACGAGGCGGAGCGTATCGAGCCGAGCTGACGTGCGATGAAGTCTTCGGCCGCGTCATAGCCGTCGCGTCTCAAGGTCTGATCGCGGCAGGCGGCTTCCACTAGCGTCGCCAGACTGTGTCCGGCGCGCACCGGCAAGCTGATCTCCGGAATCGGTTTGCCGCACACCAGGGTATGGATGCGCCGGCCGTGCAGGCGGTCCGGCGGGTCGGTGTATTCCAGCGCAGAGTGCAGCCGCAGGATCAGGTCCAGGGCCTTGCTGGAGCGCAACGCCGGTTCGCCGAACATGCGGCCTACATGCAGCACGCCCAGCCCGCGCACTTCGAGAAAGCCGTACAGCAACGGCGGGCAGCGACCCACCACGCGGCCGTCCGCTGCGAGTTCAAATTCGGCTGCATCATCCGCAATCAGCCGATGACCGCGCGCCAGCATTTCCAGCGCCAACTCGCTTTTGCCGACACCGCTGCGCCCGGCCAACAACACGCCGAGACCGAAAATCTCGATCAGCACTCCGTGCAGTGTCAGGCTGGTGATGGAGGTCTCGGACATGGCGGCATCGCGCGCCGGATGGCTTGTGCTTGGACGCCGGGCTTCTGTGACTCAACGTACCGGCGTGTACGACGAGAGTAGCGAGTGCAGCGAGGCGTTGTCCGCCGCCGCGCGCAACTTGGCGCAAAACGCATCGTCGGAGAACATTTCTGCCACAGCAGCAAGATGCTTGAGATGGGCTTCAGTTGCGCTCTGTGGCACCAGCAGACCAAAAATCAGATCGACCGGATTACCGTCGTGCGCGTCGTAGTCCACCGGGCTCTTGAGGCGCATGAAGGCACCGACGCTGCGCTCGATACCGCTGACGCGGCCGTGCGGAATCGCCACACCATGCCCCAGACCGGTGCTGCCAAGCTTCTCGCGACCCACCAGACTGTTGAACACCTCGTGACTGCCCAGATTCGCAGCGCCGCCCGCGAGCAGATTCGACAACTCCTCCAGCGCCTTTTTCTTGCTGGTCACCGCCATGCTGCTGAGCACACGGTCAGCACTCAGGATTTCAGTCAACTTCATCGATGCAGCTCCAAGGATCTGTTTGCGAGGCCACGTGGGGATGCACGCGCGACGAGTAACGAATTATGGAGGCTTTGGCATGAAAAAGCCCCGCCAGTTTCCCGACGGGGCTGGTATGACACCGACGTGGCTTACTGCAAGGTGCGCTTGACTGGCACCTTCACGTGGTGATGGCGCAGCTTTTCCTTGTGCTTGCGCGTCTGCTGATCGAGTTTGTCCATCAGCGCGTCGATGGCGGCGTACATGTCTGCTTCAACCACGGCCTCTGCGTGCAGATCGGCGCCACTGGCATGGACCGTGGCCTCCGCCTTGTGCCGCAATTTCTCGACCGAAAGGATCACATCCGCATTGATCAGGTGATCGAAGTGACGCTCGATACGCTTGATCTTGTTGGTCACGTACTCACGTAGCGGCGGTGTCAGGTCGAGATGATGGCCGGAGATGTTCAGATTCATCGCACAGTGCCTCCTGTTGTTGGGGTCTTCCGACCCCGGGGTAAAGACGGAAATAGATTCGTAGCAGTTCTTAGGCCACCGCCTTGCGTTCGTGCGAAGGCGGGATGTTCAGCGCCTCGCGGTACTTGGCGACCGTACGGCGCGCCACCTGAATTCCTTCCTTGAGCAAGAGCTCCGCCAAGGTGGAATCGGACAGGGGACGAACCGGATCTTCGCCGCCCACCATGCGCTTGATCATGGCCTGGATGGCGGTAGCGGAAGCCACGCCACCTTGGGTGGTGGAGACGTGGCTGGAAAAGAAATACTTGAGCTCGTACAGACCGCGCGGGGTCAACATGTACTTGTTGGCGGTGGCTCTGGACACAGTTGATTCGTGTATCCCCAATGTCTGCGCGACGTCCCGGAGAACCAGCGGACGCATCGCTTCCTCTCCATATTCCAGAAAAGCGCGTTGCTCTTCAACTATGCATTGCGACACACGCAAAATAGTTTCGTTCCGCGACTCCAGGCTGTTGATGAAGTAGCGTGCTTCCTGCAAATGCTGCTTGAGCTGCAGCTGGTCCTTGGACTGATCGGCGCGTTTGATGAAGCCCTGGTAGCGGTTGTTGATGCGCAAGCGGGGCATGTGCTCCGGATTGAGTGCCACGCGCCAGCGCCCGTTCTTCTTGCTGACGATCACATCGGGCATGAGGTAGTCGGATTCATGCGCCTGGAACGGCCGCCCCGGATGCGGCTGCAGCGAGCGGATCAGGTCCAGCCCTAAACGCACATCCATGATGGTCAGCTCGGTGGCGCGCATGATGGCCGCCTCATCGCGCTTGGCGATGTGCACCAACCCCGCCTCGATGATTTCCAGCGCCGCCCAGCGCCCCGGACGAGAACGTGGCATTTGGCGCAGCTGCAGGGTCAGGCATTCGGCCAGGTCACGCGCCGCCACACCCGGCGGATCGAACTCCTGCACGCGCTCCAGCACCTGTTCCAGGGTGGTATGCGAAATACCGTGTGCCTCGCCCAGACGCTCGCAGATACCGTCCCAATCTTCGAGATAGCCGTCGGCATTGATGGCATCGACGATATGCGCCGCCACCAGCGCCTCTTCGGCGTCGAAGGGCGCCGCCCGCGCCTGCAGCATCAGGTGATCCAGCAGGCTGGCGGCGGAATGCAGGTTGGCCTGCAGATAGTCCTGCAGGCTGTCGTCATCAGCCGCGTTGCCGCCGGACGCGGGCAGATGGTCGTCGAACACATCGCCCCAGTCGGCGTCGACCGGCATGTCCTCGGGAATGGTCTCGTCGGCCCGAACCTCCTGCAGCATGCCCTGGTCAGCGGAGCCTGCGACCAGCGGCTCGCCATTCTCGACCAGCGCCTCGCCCTGTTCCGGTGCGTCGGCGTCCTGCTCGATCATCAGGTTGGAGTCCAGGACCTGCTGGATCTCGAGTTGTAGGTCCAGACTGGACAGCTGCAGCAGGCGAATCGCCTGTTGCAACGCGGGCGTCATGGTCAGGCCCATACCCTGCCTGAGGGCCAGGGATTGCTTCATGAGAGGTCAACAATGGTGAAGCGTTGAAGTGGGCGCATGGACTGATTCTATACGCCGGTACGACTTTTGCTTCAACTATTCCGAGCGCGATGCGGTGATAGGCGGCAGACAAGCGGCACGTCTGCTTTGTCGCGCCCGAAATCCGGCTTAAAGCTTGAACTGCTCGCCCAAATAAACCTTGCGTACGGTCTCGTTGCGCAGCAGATCACCGGGCTGTCCTTCCGCGATCACCTGCCCTTCGGCCAGGATGTAGGCTCGCTCGCACAGGGCCAGGGTTTCGCGCACGTTGTGATCGGTAATCAGCACGCCGATGCCGCGATCGCGCAGGTGATGGACGATGGTCTGAATATCGCCGACCGCAATGGGATCGACGCCGGCAAAGGGCTCATCCAGCAGAATGAACCGCGGATTGGCCGCCAGTGAGCGCGCAATCTCCACACGCCGGCGCTCACCGCCCGATAGGGCTTCGCCCATACCGTCGCGGATATGCCCGATGTGCAACTCACCCAGCAAACGCTCCAACTCGGAGGCTCGCGCGGGCTTGTCCAGATCGGCGCGCAGCTCGAGGATGGCCTCGATGTTCTGCGCCACCGTGAGCTTGCGAAACACCGAGGCTTCCTGCGGCAGATAGCCCAAGCCCAAGCGCGCGCGCGCGTGCATCGGCAGACGCGTCAGGTCCTTGCCATCCAGTTCGATCTTGCCGCCATCGCAGGGCACCAGACCCACGATCATGTAGAACGAGGTGGTCTTGCCAGCGCCGTTAGGTCCTAGTAGGCCGACGATCTCGCCCGCACGCAGGCTCACCGAGACGTCGCGTACCACCGTGCGCTTCTTGTAGCGCTTGACCAGTCCGCTGGCCGACAGCTCGGATACCGGATTCACGGCGTGACCGGGGCTGGCGCCGGCGCAGCGTCCTTGCGCGGCGGCGGTTGAATGATGATCTGCACCTGGCCGTTCTCGCCGCCGGCGGCCTCGATACGCCGTCGCGCCACGTCGTAGCGGATGCTGTTGCCGCGGATGCGATCAGTGCCGCGTGTCAGCAACGCATTGCCCTTGACCTCGACGATGTCGCTGCGAGAGTCGTAGTGCAGGTCCGCAGCCTGAGCCGACACCGCCGGCCGCGCCTCTTCTGCACCGGCCGGTAGCGCGGCATGGTCCAGCGTGGCCGGGCCACCGCTGACATGCGCTTCATAGTCCCCGCCTTCAAACTGACGCAGTTGCAGACGCTCGCCCTGCAGCTTCATGTCACCCGACTCCAGGCGCACCTTGCCGCTGTAGACCATGGCGCCACCCTTCTCCCATTCCGCGCGATCCGCGTTGATGGTGACGGGCCCGGTCGCCCGCAGGTCGACTTCGGTCTGCGCTTGAAGCGCGCTGGCCCAAACCAGCGCAGTCCAGACCAGCGCAGCCCCCAGGCGACTTCTCCGCAGGGCGCGCATCTCAAGGCGCCGCATAGCGCATCTCCACCTGGTGTAACAGGGCGATGCGCAGCGGCTCGCTGCGTACGGCCAGGCCGACACCGGCGGCCTTGCGCGTGGCGCTATCCAGCTGCACGGCGGATTCGGTATCCAGGGCGTGCGTTGCGGTATCGACCCACAGGGATTCGGTCTTGAAGCGCAGCGCCTCGCCATCGGGCCAGCGTCCGCCGCCCTCCACCCCGCCCAACAGCTGCAGCCGGTGCCGGTCGCCAGGCGGGGCGAAGGCTTCGGGCGCCGTGGCGGTCCAGGGCGCGCCGTCACCGCCGAGCACTCTGACTTCGAACATGTGCATGCGCGCGGACTCGTCGTCGAAATACGCGATGTTCTCGGCCACACCCTCAAACTGGATCTCCCCGGCCGGGTCATAGCTCTGCAGTTGCGCGCCGCGCAGCACATAGCGCGGCTGCTCTGGCGTGGCGGTCGCGGCCACACGCTGCGGTTGACCGCCGCGCAGGCTCAGGATGGCCAGACCGGCGAGCAGGACGATCAGCAGGGGCGCGATCAAGCGGCTCATGAACCACCCTGCGCGTCCAGGATCAGGTCGGCCGCATCTCGGATGGCGCCGTCTCCGCCCTTGCAGGACGACACCCAGTGCGCTGCGGCCTTGGCTTTGCGATGCGCGTCGCTCGGTGTGATGGCCAGGCCCACGCGCGTGAGCAGGGGCAGATCGGGCACGTCGTCGCCCACCATTGCGCACTGCGCATCGCTCAAACCCAGGGCGTCGCGGATGCGCTCGTAAGCCGGGAGTTTCACCTCGGTATCGAGCACGATGTGCCTGAGCCCAAGCCACTCGAGTCGTTTCTGCATGGCCGCGGACGGTCGGCCAGAAATTACCGCCACCTCGACTCCGTACTTCATCAGCGCCTTCATGCCCCAGCCGTCGCGCACATTGACCGCCTTGAGTTCCTCGCCCTGCGGCGTGAGGTAGAGCTTGCAGTCGGTCATGACCCCATCGATATCCAGAAACAGGCAGCGGATCTTGGCCGCACGACGCTGAATCTCCGCGGCATCGGGCGATGGCGTCTGGCTGGCATTCATCACACCACCCCTGCGCGCAACAGATCGTGCATATGGATCACCCCGACCAGAGCGCCGCTCGCATCCTTCACCAACAGGGCCGATACCTTGTGCTGCTCCATCATCTGCACCGCCTCGGCGGCCAGCTGGTCAGGCCCGATGGACTTGCCGCCGCGCGTCATGACTTGGTCGATGCTCGCGCCGCGCACGTCCACGCCCTGGTCGAGCGTGCGACGCAGATCGCCGTCGGTATAGATACCAATCACCCGCTGGTCGGCGTCCACCACCGTGGTCATGCCCAGACCCTTGCGCGTCATCTCGATCAGCGCCTCGGTCAGGCGCGTGCCAGGGGCAACGCGCGGCAGTGCATCACCCTCGCGCATCACGTCGCGAATCTTCAGCAGCAGACGGCGTCCGAGCGCACCACCGGGATGCGAAAGCGCGAAATCCTCGGGGGTAAATCCGCGCGCTTCGAGCAGCGCCACCGCCAGGGCGTCACCCATCGCCAAGGTCGCGGTGGTGCTGGCGGTGGGCGCCAGGTTCAGAGGACAGGCCTCTTGCGCCACCGAGACATCCAGATGTGCATCCGCGGCCTTGGCCAAGGTGGAGCCGGGCTTGCCGGTCATGGCGATGATGGGGGCGCCCATGCGCTTGAACAGCGGCAGGATGGTCAGCACCTCCGGGGTTTCACCGGAATTGCTGAGCGCCAGCACCACGTCCGTGCGCGTGATCATGCCGAGATCGCCGTGGCTGGCCTCGGCGGGATGAACGAAGAACGCGGGGGTGCCGGTTGAGGCCAGGGTCGCGGCGATCTTGCCGGCGATATGACCGGACTTACCCATGCCAGTGACGATCACCCGGCCCTTGCATGCCAGCATCAATTCGCAGGCGTGGACGAACGACTGATCCACGCGCTCAATCAGCGCCGCTATGGCGTCTCGCTCGATTTCCAGCGTGCGTCGGCCAAGCAGCTGGAAGTCCTGGGCTAAGGTCATGAATTACGCGGGCAAGAAACGGCCGCCAGTATAAGCGCACGCAAGAACAGGTCCCGATTTGTGAGCTAGCACACGTATTGCCTGGGAAATCTCGCGCTCCCTGCATCCATCCGCGCTTCGCGCGGCTATGCTCGAAGCCGTTCACACCATCGTGGGATGCCGCAGGGCCTGATGCCCCACGCGCCGCGTCCGTGGAGTTTGGAATTGACCTATCTGGACCTGTTTCCTGCGCCGATGGAAGGAGCCGCTGCCTGGGTTGCCTGCCTGATCGCGGGCGTGTCCGGCGTGGTGTTATCGGCCGGATTTCTGCTGGCTGAGCCGCGTTCTCCTGTCGCCCGTTCGCTGGCCGCGTGTGGCATTGCCGCGGGCTGCACCATCGCCACCACCGTGCCGCTGATCCTGCTGTTCGAGGAGACCGGGCGACTGCACTGGCTGCTGCGCGTTCCGATCTTCGACGCCCTCCTCATGTGGGCCGGTGGATTCTGGCTGCTGAAGATTTCGCGCATGGCCAATCCCACCGGCGGCGCGCGCGCGTTCACCCTGCTATGCGTCTGGAGCATCTGGCTGGCGACCCTGTTGGTGCTGGCGCTGGCCATCAGCTTCCCGGTGCAGCGCGTGACCGAGTTCATCGTCTGTCTGGGCCGCCCGCAAGGCTGCGGGCAGCCCGGCTTCTGGATGTTTGCGATTCCCTGGACGGCGTTTTTCGCCGGCATGTTTGGCGGCGCAGTGGTGCTGTTCTCCCTGCGTATCGACCCGGCGGAGCGGGTTCGCGGTGCAGCGCTGGCCATGGCCGTGCCGTTTTTTGCGGGCATTCCCAACCTGCCCGCCGGCTACAACGCCTGCTGCGGCATGCTCGGCATCCTGATTCTGGCCACGGGCCTGATCCGCTACCACAGCATGCTCGGCGAGCGCGCTCAGTTCCTCAGCCGCTTTCTGTCCCCCGAGGTCGACAAGCTGGTGCGCTACCGCGGACTGGACCAGGTCATGCGGCCCAAGTCGCTGGAGATCACCGTGGTCAGCTGCGATCTGCGTGGCTTCACACGCTTGTCGCAACTGCTGGCCTCGGATCAGGTCGTGCGCCTGCTCAACGAGTATTACGACACCGTCGGCGCGGCGGTGGCCGAGTTCGGCGGCACCATCAAGGACTATGCGGGCGACGGTGTGCTGATTCTGGTCGGCGCGCCGCTGCCACGCGAAGACCATGCGCGCCAGGGCTTGCTGCTGGCGCATCGGCTGCGCGAGGTGGCGCGCACGGTGGTGAGTCACTGGGCAGGGCCCGAGATGCAGCTGGGCATGGGCGTGGGGGTGGCCAGCGGCACGGTGACGGTCGGCGCCATCGGCAGCGCGCGTATGGAATACACCGCCGTCGGCCCGGCGGTGAACATGGCGGCTCGGCTGTGTGCGCAAGCCAAGGATGGCGAGATCCTGGTGGATGCCCGCGCCGCCCAGCTCGCGGGTTCATCGGGCCTGCAGTCGCGTGGCGCGCTCGCGTTCAAGGGCATGCCGGAGGCGGAACACTTCGCGCTGTCTGTCTAGGGTCTGCGCGCAAAACCCGTCCGGCTCAATCCGCTTTCTTGATGTGCGCGTAGGCCGCCAGCGCGCGGTCACGCGAGGCGGCGAGATCGACCACAGGCTCCGGATACACCGACCCCAGGCTGACGGCGGCCCTGGCCAGCACACCGCTCTTGGCCTGCCAGGGCGCATGAATGGCGTCAGCCGGCACCTGGGCCAGCTCGGGCACCCAGCGCCGAATGTAGGCGCCGTCCGCATCAAATTTGGCCGACTGCAACACTGGATTGAAGATGCGGAAATACGGTGCCGCATCGGCGCCGCAACCGGCGCTCCACTGCCAGCCTAAGGTGTTGTTGGCCAGGCTGGCGTCGGCCAGCGTGTCCCAGAACCAGCGCGCGCCCTCCTGCCAGGGAATCAGCAGGTTCTTGGTCAGGAAGCTGGCCACAATCATGCGCACCCGGTTGTGCATCCAACCCGTGGCCCAAAGCTGGCGCATGCCGGCGTCGATGATCGGCACACCGGTGCGTCCACGCTGCCATGCCGCCAGGTCGGCGGCGTACTCGCGCCGCTGCCGCCAGGGAAAGGGCGCGAACTTGTCGTACAGCGCGACCTCGGGCGTGCGCGGAAAATGAAACAGCAGGTGATGGGCGAATTCGCGCCAGCCCAGTTCACGCACGAACCACTCAGTGTTGGCGCGAACGCCGGCGCGGGTGTCGGCGCTGCTGAGGTGTTCCATGCGGCGCACCAGTTGCAGCGGCGAGATCTCGCCAAAATGCAGGGCCGGCGACAGGCCCGAGGTCGCGTCCACCGCCGGCAGATCGCGCTGCTCGCGGTAATGCGCCGCGGCATCTTCGGCAAACCGTTCAAGGCGTCGCTGCGCTCCCGCCTCGCCGGGCTGCCAGTGAGCATAGAAGCCACTGTCCCAGGCAATGTGCGGGAGCAGCTTGAGCGCGTCGAGCGACAGAGATTCGATCTTCGCCTGCGGCATCGCAATTTTCTGCGGCGGCGGCAGTGGAGCGCGACCCGACATCAGTTGTTCCTGCAGGCGCTGGCCAGCGTTGCGCCAGAACGGCGAGAACACGCGGTAGGGATCGCCACCGCCGGTCTTCAAGGTCCAGGGTTCCACCAGCAGGGCGGCGTTGAAGCTCTGCGCGGTCAGCCCGTCCGTGCGCAAGGTCTCCTTGACCTGCTTGTCACGTTCGACAAAGGCCGGTTCGTACAACCGCGTCCAATACACCGCGCTGGCGCCGCTCGCCTTGATCAACTGGCGCAAGGTCTCCAGCGTGTCGCCGCGCCGGATCAGCAGTCGCGCACCGACCGCGGCAAGACTCTGGTCGAGCGCGGCCAGCGAATGGTGCAGCCACCAGCGACTGGCGCCACCCGGCACCCAGGGCGACTCGGCGTCCGGGTCGTAGATGAAAACCGGCAAGACGCGCTCGTGGCGCTCAAGCGCGGCGTGCAGCGCGGGGTGATCGGCCAGGCGCAGATCGCGGCGAAACCAGACAATGGCAGTATCCATATCGCATGCTAATGCCACTGCGACCTGACCGGTTCGGAGTCGCGGCGCCGTATAATTTCCACCCTATGACCACCACTTCCCCGGCTGCGCTGCTGATTGACGGCGTGGCCAAGTCGTACGGCAAGCTCGCGGCCCTCAAGGGCGTGAGCTTTGAGATCAAACCCGGTGAATTCTTCGGCCTGCTCGGTCCCAATGGCGCCGGCAAATCCACGCTGATCAGCCTGATCGCCGGTCTGACCCGCATGGACCGTGGCCGCATCGAGGTGATGGGCCACGACAGCGTCCACGATTTTCGCACCGCCCGGCGCAAGCTCGGTGTGGTGCCGCAGGAGTTGGTGTTCGACCCCTTCTTCAAGGTCGTGGACATGCTGCGCATCCAGGCTGGCTACTACGGCTGCGGTCGCGAAGTCTGGCCCTGGATCGATGAGATGCTGGAACGTCTGGAACTGGCCGACAAGCGCACCACCTCCATGCGCGCGCTGTCCGGCGGCATGAAACGCCGCGTGCTGATTGCGCAGGCGCTGGTGCACAAACCGCCGGTGGTGATTCTGGATGAACCCACTGCCGGGGTGGACGTGGAACTGCGGCGCACGCTATGGGGCTTCATGCGCGACCTGCACGCCCAGGGCACCACCGTGGTGCTGACCACGCACTACCTCGAAGAAGCCCAGGAGATGTGCGAACGCATCGCCATTCTCGATCACGGGGAAGTGCAGGCCCTGGAAACCACCACGCAACTGCTGAGACGGCATCCGTTTCGCTTCCTGCGCATCAAGCTCGCGAACGGCGCCGCGCTGCCGGACGAGTTACGCGCGCTTGTGGCGAGCGAAAAGGATGACTACGTGGAATTGAAGCTCGAAACGGCGCGACACCCCATCGGCGGCGTCTTTGAAGCCCTGCGCCGCGCGGGCGTTGCGGTGGAGGATGTGCAGACACGCGATCCCGACCTGGAAGATATTTTTGTGGAGCTGACGCAGTGACTACCCCACAAAGTGAACAGCTCCTTTGCGGATCGAGCTCTGGAAGAGTGAGTGCATGAGCCCCGATCAGATCGGCTTTGTGACCCTGCTGAAAAAAGAGGTCATGCGCTTCTGGTCTGTGCTGGCACAGACCGTGACAGCGCCGGTGATTACCGCCCTGCTCTACCTGCTGGTGTTTGCGCAAGCCATGCAGGATCGCGCCTCAGCCTATGAGGGCGTCAGCTACAGCCAGTTCCTGCTGCCGGGGCTGATCATGATGACGGTGATCCAGAACGCCTTCGCCAACACCAGCTCTTCGATGATCCAGTCCAAGGTGATGGGCAACATCGTGTTCCTGCTGATGTCGCCGCTGGGACCGATGGAATGGTTTTGTGCCTATGTGCTGGCGGCGCTGATCCGCGTGACCCTGGTGGCACTGGCGATGCTGCTGGTGACCGCGCCCTTCGTGCAACTGCCCATCGAGGCGCCGATGGTGCTCATCGCGCACTTCCTGCTGGCCGGTGGCAGTCTGGCGGTGCTGGGCTTGATCGCGGGCGTGGTCGCGCAGAAGTTCGATCACATCGCCACGTTCACCAACTTCTTCATCACGCCGCTGTCGTTCCTATCGGGCGTGTTTTACTCGGTGCACTCGCTACCCGCGCTCTGGTACACGGTGTCGCACCTCAATCCCTTCTTCTACATGATCGATGGATTCCGCTACGGCTTCTTCGGCCATGCCGACGTCTCGCCACTGCTGAGCCTTTCGTGGTCCGCGAGTTTCTTCATCGTCTCGTCGGCCGTGTGCATCACCATCCTGCGACGTGGGTATCGCTTGCGACCCTGATTTCCGGCTCAGGGCTCGTCGGGCCTGCGCGGTTCAAACCCGATAATCCGCCGACGCACCGAATCGGGCACCGCCTTGGTTTCCTGCGCGGCGTAGTCGAACCACACCACCACCGCCTCGGTGCGCGCGTGGCAGCGGTCGCCGACGAAGCAGGCGCCTTCGGTGGTCATGCTGGAGCGGCCGATGCGCGTGATGCGAATGCCGTAGTCGATCTGCGAGGGATGATGCAGCTGCTCGATAAAATCGCAGCCGATGCGCGCCAGAATCACGCTGCCTCCGCTCCCGGCGCGCTCCTCCTGTGGCAGCAACAGCTTGAAGTACTCGATGCGCGCCTGCTCGTCGTAGGTGAAGTATTTCGCGTTGTTGATATGCCCGATGCAATCCATGTCGCCCCAGCGCGTGCTGATCGGGCAGAAAAATCGAAACGCTTCGCGGCGCGGCATTTACATTTCCGAGCGTCGTCCGGCCGGGGCGGCAGCCGCGGCGCGCTCAGGTCCACGATCTGCCGACGTCGCAACTCGCCGGCGCGCGGCCACTCGACGATTTCACCGATCAGACGCCCGCAACCCAGGCAGACCGATTCCGCATTGAGCTGACAGACGCCGATACAGGGTGAGGCAACAGCCGGCGTAAGGTCTTGAGCATTGATCGCCACATCAATTCAGCGAATGATGACCTTGAACTCGACGCGGCGATTGGCCAGCCGACCTTCCTCGGTCGTGTTGTCCGCCACCGGCACTGATTCGCCCATGCCCAGCGCGATCAGACGATCTGCCGACACGCCCTTGCCGATCAGGTACTGACGCACGGATTCAGCACGCTGCTGTGACAGCGCCAGGTTGAAATTATCGTTACCGGCGTCGTCGGTGTGACCCGAAATCTCCACGCTCATGCTCGGCTGATTCTTCAGGGTGCGCGCCACCTCATCGAGCGCGATACGCGCGTCCGCGGTCATTACGGCGGAGGCGGTTTCGAAGTTCACCGCCTTGAGCGTGATGGTCTGTTCGACCAGGCAGCCGGTGCCGTCCACGATCATGCCGCTGGTCGTGCCCGGGCAGGCGTCGGCACCATCCACCACACCGTCACCGTCGGAATCCACCACACCCGTGATCGGGCATCCGACCGCATCCACCGCCACGCCTCCCGGCGTGCTCGGGCACTGATCGGCGCCGTCGGCAATACCGTCGCGATCCGAATCCGCGATGCAATCGGCGCGACCCGTCACCGGATCCACCACGCGCGTCTCGCAGCGCTCGGGCGGCGGCGCCGCCTCCGGCTCCGACGTGGTCCAGCTCAGCGGCACCTGCAATCCAAGACGAAGATTGAAGTCGAGCAAATAGTCCTCGTCAGGCACGCTGCGATCATTCAACTGCCCCTGGGCGCGCGCTTCGGCGCGGATGGCCCAACCGCGGAACGGCAGCGGAAACAGGGCTCCGAGACCGCCGTTGATCCCTAGATGAAAGTGATCGTCGCCCTGCACGTCTTCCTGCACCGCGCCGGCACCCAGCAGGAAAAACGGCCGCGCACCGGCGATCCAATCCACGTCGATATCACGCACCCAGGCGCCGAAGATCGCGTTCTGATAATCCGATTCGCCGTCGAAGTCGCGTTCGCGTTCGATGCCGCTGAAGCTGAACTCCAGCGCGGTTCCGGGCTGGGATGAAATCGGCATGCCGAAACCCAGCGAGAAGCCGGCGCCATTGTCCGACTCGCGTGCAGAATCGCCCAGTTCGAATAGGCCACCGCCGTTGACATAGGGCAGATCGTAGTTTTCGGTGTTCACCGCCTGCGCAGTACCGCAGGCCATCAGCGTGAACGCGGCGAGGAGCGAATTGGAGCAAGAGCGCATGGTCATGTTGGAGTCTGCGTAAACGAGAACAGGATTTTACCGCTTGGAAGGTTCAAGTCGGGTGACGGCGGCGCCAAGGTCATGCCGCGTTCGGCACCCGCAGAGCCTGCGCGCATTGATGGATCAGCGCCGGCCCTTCGTAGATGAAACCGCTATAAATCTGGATCAGATCGGCCCCGGCCTCGCGCTTGGCGCGCGCGTGCTCGGGTGCGCAGATGCCGCCCACGCCAACCAGCAAGAAATCATGTCCGACGCGCTGGCGCAGCGCTGCCAGGGTTGCGTCCGCCAGTTTGCGCAGAGGCTCACCCGACATGCCCCCGGTTTGTGCCGCCAGGGCATGAGATTCCACGCCTATACGCGTGATCGTGGTGTTGGTGGCGATCAGCCCATCCACACCGTGACGGAGTGCCGCATCCGCCAGCGCGTCGAGCTGTGTCGCGCCAACGTCGGGCGCGATCTTCACCAGCATCGGCGCACGTCGCCCTTGCGCCTGCGCCAGACGGTCACGCTCGATTGCCAGCAGACCCAGCAGCTCGTTGAGCTTCTGCTCGTCCTGCAGATCGCGCAGGTTCTTGGTGTTCGGCGAGGAAATATTCACCGTGATGTAACCAGCGTGCTGATGCACCTTGCGCAGGCAGGTGAGGTAATCCTCAGCCGCGCGCTCGATCGGCGTGTCGGCGTTCTTGCCGATATTGATGCCCAGCACGCCGCGATACGCGCTGCGCTGCACCTGCGCGATCAGGTGATCGACACCCTTGTTGTTGAACCCCAGGCGATTGATCAGCGCGCGATGCTGCGGCAGACGAAACATGCGCGGACGGGGATTGCCTGGCTGCGGCCGCGGCGTGACCGTGCCCACTTCGACGAAGCCGAAGCCCAGTCGGTCCCAGGCCTCCAGACACTCTCCATTCTTGTCCAGCCCAGCCGCCAGCCCCACGCGATTACGAAAGCGCAGTCCGAGGCGTTCGACTGGATCGACGACGGCCTTGCCCGCAAATGGCGCGGTCGCCAGACGCGGCAGGCGATGAAAGGATTCGAGTGTCAGCTCGTGCGCGGTCTCCGCATCCAGGCAGAACAGCGCGCGGCGTGCCAGCGAATACACCATGTTCGGGTCGTTTGATCAGCCGACGCGCGCAGACTCGCGCGCGGTCGGCGGCAGGATGATGGGCTTGGGCGGCGGACGACCCAGATGTTTGGGCTGCAGCCGCGGTGGCGGCATCAGCCGCTTCTTCACAAACTGCGGCAGCGGCAATACCCGCGTGATGCGGCTGCGCCAACTCACGGCCTCCTTGTACAGCACGTCCTGGGTCGCGGTCAGCGGCAGGCGCAACAGAGACAGCAGCATGTCGCGCGCCATCAAACCACCGGAGGTGTCCTCGTACAGAGACCCGAAACTGCCGACTGCGGCGAACAGCGCGCGCGACAGATGCAGATAGTCGCGCTTGAGCACCACGCCGGTCTGCTGTGTATTCGACATCAGGTGCAGGACCGTCTGCGCACGCCGGTGCAGACCGTCAGTGCCGCCGCGTCGCAACTCGAACAGAAAATTGCGTGCG
>JBQTJH010000137.1:20000-22538 GCA_052387335.1 Panacagrimonas sp.
CTGTTCGATTTGTCCGGCCGAGTCGCCCTGGTGACCGGTGCCTCGCGTGGCATCGGCGAAGCCATTGCCCGTCTGCTGGCGCAGCAAGGCGCGCAGGTGATCCTGTCCAGCCGCAAGCAGAGCGATCTGGATGCAGTGGCGCTGAGCATCGTCGACAGCGGCGGCAAGGCCAGCGGCATTGCGGCTCATCAAGGCGATTCGGCCGCGCTCAGGCATCTGATGGATCGCGTGGCCAGCGACTACGGCCGACTCGACATCCTGGTCAACAACGCCGCGACCAATCCTTACTTCGGTCACATCGCCGACACCGATCTCGGCATGATCGACAAGACTCTGCAGGTCAACATCAAGGGCTACTTCGAGCTGTCATCCTTGGCCGCCAAGATGATGAAGGCACAAGGTGGCGGCGCCATCGTCAATGTGGCAAGCATCAACGGCCTGCGCCCCGCCATGTTCCAGGGCATCTATTCGATCACCAAGGCGGCGGTGATCAACATGACCCAGGCCTTCGCCCGCGAATGCGGCCCGTGGAAGGTGCGCGTGAACGCGGTTCTGCCGGGCTTGACCGACACCAAGTTCGCATCCGCGCTGGTCGGCAACGACGCCATTCTCAAGCCCTTTCTCGCGCAGGTGCCGCTGCAGCGCGTTGCGCAACCGCAGGAAATTGCGCCTGCGGTCTTGTACCTGGCCAGCGACGCTGCGAGCTATGTCACCGGCACCTTGCTCACGGTAGACGGCGGCTACATGGCCTAGCGCGTGCGACTCGCGTCGAGGTTCAAGGCGCTGAACCAATTCAATCTGATTCACTCCAAGCGGCGTAGACTCAGTCCGCACTCGCACCCTGGCTTCCATGCTCCGCACCTGCACCATTTTTCTGCTTGCCCTGAGCCTTCTTGGTGGTGCCTGGGCCGCTGCCCGTGCGCAGGATGTGCGATTCCCATCCAAGCCTTCGGCGGCGCCCGCGCTGTCGACTTCGTCGACTCAGGACATCGATCTGCCACAGATGGGCGAGCCCGCCGACACGGCCTTGTCGCCGTCTCAGGAGTTGCAGCTGGGTGCGCGGGTGGTGGCGCAGTTGTACGCCTATGAATACCTGCTCGAAGACGCCCAGCTCACCGAATACCTGACCGCCATGGGCTGGCGGCTTGCCGCCGCCAGCGGCGCCAAGCCGGATCATCTTGAGTTCTTCGTCGTCAAGGATCCACGCATCAATGCCTTCGCCTTGCCAGGCGGCTACATGGGCTTCAACGCCGGCCTGATCACGGCCAGCGGGGAGGAGAGCGAACTAGCAGGCGTGATGGCGCATGAATTGGCGCACGTCACGCAGCGCCACATCGCGCGCAGTCAGGCCGAGAGTGGCGGGCTGGCCAGCATCGCCACCTGGGCCGCGGTGCTGGCGGCGATCATCGCCGGATCCGCAGATCCTGAAGTGATTCTGGCGGCGCTGTCGTTGGGTCAGGGTGTGGCCTATCAGCGGCAGGTGAATTTCACTCGCGCCAACGAACTCGAAGCCGACCGCATCGGCATCCAGACGTTGGCCGAGGCCGGCTATAAGGCCGAAGGTATGGCCGGCTTCTTCCAGAAACTGGAACAGAATTCGCGCCTCTACGGCAGCGGCACGCCGGAATTTCTGCGCACGCATCCGGTCAACACCACGCGTATCGCCGAAGCGCGTTCTCGCGCCGCCCTGCTGCCGCAGAGCACCGCACCGGACTCCATCGAATACGCCTTCATGAAGGCACGCACACAGGTGTTTGCCTCGCGCCAGCCGAGTGATGCGGTCGACGCCTTCGCCGCGCGCCTTTCGGCAGGCTTGGATACCCCCGGTCATCGTTACGGTCTGGCGTTTGCGCTGCACCAGCTCGGTCAGAACGCGCGCGCGCTGGAGACGATCAAGCCGGTTTTGGAGAAGTATCCGCGTCAGCCCAATCTGGCGCTGCTCGAAGCTGCTATCCACATCGGTGCCGGTGACACGCCGCGCGGGCTGGAAAGCTATCAACGCACCCTGGCGCTGCATCCGCGTCTGGCGCCGGTGATCCTGGAGTACGCCGAGGTGCTGATCGCCGCCGGACAACCAGCCAAGGCGCGCGAGATCCTGCTGTCGCATGAACAGGCGCTGGGCGTGCGCCTCGACACCTATCGTCTGCTGTCGCAAGCCGCGCGCGATGTCGACAACGATGCCGAGGCCAGCTACCAGATGGCCAATTACCTGTTTCTGCGTGGCGATGCGGGCGGCGCGCTGTCGCAGCTCGACGCCGGCCTGCGCCTGGCCAAGCTGAGCACGCAGGAACGTGCACGCTTGTCGGCACGGCGCGCGGAGGTTCGCGAAGCGCTGCCACGCAACTACGATCCGTATCGCGAAACGCCGCGACGGCGTCGCTGATTCGGGCGTCTTGTCGGCGCTTTTATCGTCCTGCTGTGATCAGTGCGGCAACGCGCCGCGCCGATCCCGGCGCCAGGGTCAGACCCAAGCGGTAGTGACCCGTGTTGAGCAGCAAGCCCGCGCGCCGCTCGTCCCAGTCGATGTGCGGCGCCGCG
>JBQTJH010000138.1:0-11670 GCA_052387335.1 Panacagrimonas sp.
TTGAAGTCGTCCAGGAACTGCGGCGTGGTACCGAACAGCGCCGGACGACCCGGCACTTCCTTGTAACCCAGCTCGCGAATCCAGCCGCGCTCCAGCAGGGTACGCAGGATGTTGGTGGATACGGCGACACCGCGAATGTCTTCGATCTCACCACGCGTGATCGGCTGGCGATACACCACCAGCGCAAGGGTCTCGAGCAGCGCGCGCGAATACCGCGGCGGTTTTTCCTGCCACAGGCGGCCGACCCAATCGGCGTAGTCCCGCTTGACCTGGATGCGGAAGCCGCTGCCCACTTCCTTGAGTTCGGTAGCACCGACCACGACACGCTCACCGAGCTGGTCCAGCGCTGCACGCAGATCCTTCTTGGTCACGCCCAGCTCGGCGCCGAGCAATCGATACAGCTGCTCGATAGATAGAGGCTGGTCCGAAGCCAGCAACAGCGCTTCCAGAATATGTTCCAGCCGCGTCAGCGCCGCCGGATCGGTCGCGGTTTCAGAAACGGGCAGCTCGGTCTGATCGGGTGCGGTGTCGTTCATGATTTCAAGCCTGAATGCCTATCCCCTCCCCCTACGACAGCGGGGGGGAGGTTGGGAGGGGGGCGGTCGGACAGAGAGCCCAGGCTCGTCATGCCCCCACCCCAGCCTCCCCCGCATGCGGGGGAGGGAGTTTTTCGATTGCGGTTTCCTCTTCGACCTCAACGTATTCGTGAGGCCGCGGCGAGTCGATCATCAATTCCGCGAACGGGGATTCCTGTACCAGATCGATCATCGACAGCTTGACCATCTCCAGAATCGCCAACAGACAGACGACGACACCCGCGCGGCCCTCGTCGGGATCGCACAAATCCTCGAAGCGCTGCGCGCCGGCGCTTTGCACCCGCTCCAGGATGTGCGCCATGCGCTCGCGCACGGTCAGCGGTTCGCGCGTGATCTGGTGACGGGTGAACAGTTCCGCGCGCATCAGCACATCACGGAAGGCCAGCATCAACTCACGCAGGCCAGGCTGCGGCAGCGGCGCGTCCACCGGAATCACCTCGGGCCGCGCCGAGGCCTGATGCAGCTCGCGGCCCATGCGCGGCAGCGCTTCCAGGTTTTCTGCCGCCGTCTTGAAGCGCTCGTATTCCTGCAGGCGGCGCACCAGTTCCATGCGCGGATCGCCCTGCTCTTCTTCCTCGCTCAGCTGGCGCGGCAGCAGGATGCGCGACTTGATCTCTGCCAGCAGCGCCGCCATCACCAGATATTCCGCCGCCAGCTCCAGCCGCATCTCGGCCATCAGACCGATGTACTGCATGTACTGCTGCGTGATCTTGAGCACCGGAATATCGAGCACATTCAGGTTCTGCCGACGGATCAAGTACAGCAGCAGATCGAGCGGGCCTTCAAAGGCCTCAAGAAATACCTCCAGCGCATCCGGCGGGATGTAGAGATCTTCCGGCAGCTTGTCCAGGGGCTGTCCGTTGACCTTGACCAGGCGCTCGGACTCCACCGGCGCAGCGGCGTCTTCCACCTCGATGATGGCGTCCAGCTCGCTCATGCCGCGCTCCGCGTCACCACGTCCAGACTCGCGTCGTGGTCGCGCGCCATCTGCACCAGTTGTCGCTCCATCTCGCTCGACAGGCCGCGCCCTTCGTATTCGGCAAAGGTCTGATGGACGATCTCCACGCGACCGTCCTGGGGTGGTGACAGGAACGCGCAGGCCCCTACGACATCGCCGTCCCAGTCCACCAGATACCCGATCCAGGGTGGATGAAAGCCGATCTCCGAATACAGATGCGCGGTGCCTTCCATGGCGTCGCGCGCAGCGGGCGTCAGGGTGCCCGGGCAGCGTGCCGGGCTACCGTCTTCACCGATCGGGATCAGGCGTAGCTTCATTCGGGGATAAAACCGAGCGCGTCGTGCACACGGCGCAGGGTGTCATCGGCGGTGATCGAGGCGCGTTGCGCGCCTTCGCGCAAGACCTTGAGCAGGCCCGGTTCATCGGCACGCAGCTCGGTGTAGCGCGCCTGCACGGGCTTGAGGCATTCGACCACCGCCTCGGCCACCGCGCCCTTCAACTTGCCGTAGCCCTGACCGTTGTATTGCTCGGTGATCTGCTCGAATGAAACCCCCGTCGTTGCCGACAGGATCGACATCAGATTCGACACACCAGGCTTTTCCCTGAGATCAAATCGCACCTCATTACCCAGATCAGTCACGGCACGCTTGAGCTTGCGCGTGAGGGTGTCGGGTGAATCAAGCAGGTATAGCGCGTCGGTCTCGGCGTCGCCGGACTTGCTCATCTTCGCGGTCGGTTCCTGCAAACCCATGATGCGCGCGCCCACCGGCTGAATCATCGGCTCGGGCACGGTAAAGATTTTTCCGTGCGCGTTGTTGAAGCGGATGGCGACGTCGCGTGTCAGCTCCAGATGCTGCTTCTGGTCGTCGCCGACCGGCACACCGGTGGCGTTGTACAGCAGGATGTCGGCCGCCATCAGCACCGGATAATCGAACAGGCCGGCGTTGATGTTATCGACGTTCTTCGCCGACTTGTCCTTGAACTGCGTCATGCGGCTCAGCTCGCCCATCTGCGTGTAGCAATTCAGCACCCAGCTCAGGCGCGCATGCGCGCTGACATGGCTTTGCACGAACAGCACGTTGCGCGCCGGGTCCAGGCCGCAGGCGATGTAGAGCGCGATGAATTCCAGACAGCGGTCACGCAGCACCTTGGGGTCCTGGCGCACGGTGATGGCGTGCAGGTCCACCAGCATGTAATAGCAGTCGTGCGTGTCCGACAGCGGCACCCAGTTCTTGATCGCGCCCAGGTAATTGCCCAGGGTCAGACGACCCGAGGGCTGGATGCCGGAGAGAACAACAGGGCGCTGGGCAGCGGTCATGCGGCGAGATTCCAGAATCTTTTTTTAGATGAGCCCGAAGGCGCGATACAGCAGGGTCTGCACGAATACGAACGGCGCCTGCAGGATCTTGCCCAACAGCCCGGTGGCAAGCAGCGCAATCAGGATGACCAGCCCCCAACGCTCCAGGCTCGCCAGCGGCCGCGCCAAGCTGTCGGGCAGCAGTCCGACCGCGATACGTCCGCCGTCCAGAGGCGGCAGCGGCAGCAGGTTGAGCACCATCAAAATCAGGTTGATGGTGACGCCGGCCACACACATGTCACGCAACAAAGTCCAGCCACCCGGCGCGGCGCCCATGGCGAAATACAGCCACAGCACGCTGACCCAGGCGATGGCCATGATCAGATTCGACGCCGGTCCAGCGCCGGCCACGATGGCCATGTCGCGTCGCGGCGACCGCAAACGGCCGAAATTCACCGGCACCGGCTTGGCCCAGCCAAACAGGAATCCGCCGAGCATCAGCAGCACACCGGGCACGATCACCGTGCCGACCGGATCGACATGGCGCAGCGGATTCAGGCTCAGTCGTCCGGCCCGCGCCGCCGTGTCATCACCGAAATAGCGCGCGACATAGCCGTGCGCGGCCTCATGCACGGTGATGGCGAACAGGACGGGGATGGCCCAGACGGCAATCTTCTGGGCGAGGTCGGCGAAGGCGATGTCAGCAAAATCAGGCATCCGGCATTATCGCATTAGCTCGGGGCCACGAAGCTCAGGACCACGAAGCTCAGGACCACGAAGCTTAGGATCGATCCTTCCAGGCGTCGCCGCTGTCCTTGCGCCGGTCGTGGCGGGAACGACGATCCGTATTCTCCTGAAAACGGATGTCTTCGCGCCGATCCGGATGGACCCGGCGATGGGTCATGCGCCGGTCCAGCACACGCATCCACTGGCATTTGCAGCTGTCCGGATGGTCGCAGCCGGACAAGGGTAGAACCGGTGCATGCGCGTCCGGATACCAGGCTGATTCAATGCGGCGCGCCGCGGCACAGCAGCTGGGCTGCAGCTTGATCATGTGGCCCGGTTTGCGCGGCATGGCCGCCGCCGCGGCCATGCCCTGCGGCTGCGCGGATCGGCCGGCCACCGGCGGATTGAGCGGCGTCTGCGCATGTTGGCGCCACCACCACAGGCCCGCGCCGAACACGACCACCAGCAGCAGGGCGATCAGCAGCGCCAAGTCCATGCGGCCTTAACCACCAAGCCCAAGACTATCCACGCTGCCCTTGCCGCGGCGTACCAGTTCCGGCGTCTCGCCGCTCAGATCGACGATGGTGGTGGGTTCCAGCCCGCAATGGCCACCATCGATCACCACATCGACCGCGGCGTCCAGCGCCTCGCGCCAGTCCTGCGGATCGGCCACCGGATCGGACTCACCCGGAAAGATCAGGGTGCAACTGATCATGGGCTCGCCCAGGGTCTCGAGCAGCGCCTGCACCAGCACGTTCTCCGGCACGCGTATGCCGATGGTCTTGCGTTTTTCGTGCGCCACGCGCCGCGGCAACTCCTTGGTGGCGCCAAGGATGAAGGTGTACGGACCCGGCGTGTGCTGCTTGAGCAGGCGGAACTGCCAATTGTCGACCTTGGCGTAGGTTGCAATCTCCGACAGGTCACGACACACCAGAGTGAACTGGTGATGACGGTCAAACTGGCGAATCTTGCGCAGACGCTCGGAGGCGTCCTTGTCATCCAGCTGGCAGCCAAGCGCGTAACACGAGTCGGTTGGGTAGGCGATCACCGCGCCCTGACGCATGCGGACCGCAATCTGCGCCAGGGTGCGCTTCTGCGGATTGACGGGATGAAGTTCGAACCAGTCGGCCACGGCTACGGAATGATGTCGAGAATGTTGTGGCTGGGCTCGCCAGACGTGGCGAGACGGCCGCCTATAATGCCCCAATGAAATCCATCATCGATCTTCTGCCCGCCCTGCTGTTCCTCGCTGCGCTGTTTCTGGGCGATATCTACAAGGCCACTGCCGCGCTCATGGTGTCGCTGGTGCTGCTGGCCGCCTGGCATTGGTGGCGCGACGGCAAGCCACACAAGCTGCACACCTTCAGCGCCGTGGTGGTGGTGGTGCTGGGCGGTCTGACCTTGCTGATCCGCGACGCCAGCTTCGTCAAATACAAGACCACGGTGGTCAACGGCATCATCGCCATCGTGTTCCTGGGCTCGCACTTCATCGGCGACAAAGTGCTGCTGCAACGCATTCCGCAACAGGTGATCCAGATGCCGGACCGCATCTGGCGGCGGGTGAACCTGGCCTGGGCGCTGTTCTTCTCCAGCATCGCCCTGCTCAATCTCTGGGTCATGCACCAGTTCGACGACAAGACCTGGGGCCTGTTCAAGACCGTTGGCGTGAGCGGCCTGATGTTCGTGTTCATGCTTGCGCACATTCCGTTCCTGTCGCGCTATCTGCCGCAGGAAGAAGCTTCATCCAAGACCGGGTAACGCTTTAGACGGGGTCGCGCATGAGTAACCATTTCTCGTTCGTTGGCGGTACTGAAGGGCCGTGGCGTGTCACCAGTTGCGACGTGATCTGCGGCGCGCCCCTGGAAACGGTGCCCCGGCTTCAAGTGCTCAACCAGCCCGCTGCTGCGATCACCGTCGATAGCACTTGGGTGCTGCAGGGATTTACCAGCAATGTCCGCTACGCGGAGCGGCACGAGATCAGCCAGTTGCGCGCAAAGCAAGAGGGACTGAACCGTTCAACGTCCTTGTGCGCTGCCCTGATTCCCATCAAGAAGAACGCCGAGTGGTGGACGCTTTCACAAGACGAGCGGCGGGCGATTTTTGAGGCCCAGTCCCAACACACCGCCATTGGTTTGGCCTATCTGCCGGAAATAGCCCGGCAGCTTCATCATTCTCGCGATCTCGGTGAGCCGTTCGACTTCCTGACTTGGTTCGAGTTTGCGCCGGAGCACCGTGGTGCATTCGACCAACTCCTCGCGCGACTCCGGGCATCGACGGAGTGGACCTATGTCGAGCGCGAAATCGACATACGGCTGACCAAGCATTCCTAAAAAATACTCCCAAGGCACCTATGCTCTACATGATCTTCGGGCAGGACGCGCCCAACGCCGCTGCCGCACGCGCGGCGCAACGCCCGGCGCATCTGGAACGTCTCAAGGCCCTGCACGCGCAGGGACGCATCGTGCTGGTCGGGCCCCTGCCCGCCATCGACGCGCCGTCGCTGGAAGCCGGCGTCACCGGCAGCCTGATCGTGGCCGAGTTCGAAACTCTGGACGCAGCCCGTGCCTGGGTCGAGGCCGATCCGTACAACGAGGCCGGCGTCTACGCCTCGGTCGAAGTCCGGCCGTTCTATCCGGTCAAGATGTAATGCGACTCGAGCGGATTCGCCAGACCCTGCTGGCCGCCTTCCCCGACGCACACATCGAGCTGGAAGACGAATCGCATCTGCATGCGGGTCATGCCGGTGCGCGCAGTGGTCGCGGCCACTATCGCTTGACCATCGCCTCGGCCGCATTTGCCGGCATGGCCCCGGTGGCCAGACATCGCGCGGTATACGGGGCGCTGGGCGATCTGATGCAGACCGATATCCACGCGCTATCGATCGACGCACGCGAACCCGCGTAACCGGTTCGACGCCGCCTTCCCGGGAGCGCGCCGCACTGACGCCGGCCGGCTCCATATCGCCGTTCACGATGATCCGCTAGCATCGCGCGCTTCCATTTCCAGCGAAGTCTTTGGAGCTGCACATGCGTCGCGTCGTGTTCAACCAGAAGGGTGGCGTCGGCAAGACCACCATCGTGTGCAATCTCGCCGCCATCGCCGCCAGCCGCGGCCTGCGCACCCTGGTTGTGGACCTGGATACGCAGGGCAATGCCACGCAGTACCTGCTGGGTGCCAGCGCCGCGCAGGCGGATCGCAGCATTGCCGATTTTTTTGAGTCCACCCTCTCGTTCAGCCTGCAATCGCCCGCGTTTGCCTCCTACGCCACGCACACGCCGTTCGACAATCTGGACGTGGTCAGGTCCAGCCCGCGGCTGGAAGAACTGATCGACAAGCTCGAAGCCAAGCAGAAGATCTACAAGCTGCGCGATGCCCTGAAGAAGCTGCGCGGCTACGACGCCGTATTCGTCGACACGCCGCCGGCGCTGAATTTCTATTCACGCTCGGCGCTGATCGCCTGCGAGCGCGTACTGATTCCGTTTGACTGCGACGAGTTTGCGCGCCAGGCGCTGTACACGCTAATCGAGAACCTGCAGGAGCTGCGCGCCGACCATAACGAAGGCCTGGAGGTAGAAGGCATCGTGGTCAACCAGTTCACCCCACGCGCCAAGCTACCGACGCGCATGGTGGAAGAATTGCGCGCGGAGAAACTGCCGGTGCTGGCGCAGACCTTGTCGAGTTCCGTGCGCGTGCGCGAATCGCATGAGCAACACCGCCCGCTGATTCATCTAGAACCTGGGCACCGCGTGACGCAGGAGTACGTAGCGCTGTACGACTCACTGAAGTAGTGCAGCCCATGGCCGCCGGCTTGGGCGCTTGAACCGAACTCCGACGGGGCGGGCATGGCCCGCCCACAAAAATTGCGTGGAATACTTTCGCGTCGCTTCGGGCTACACGTAGTCGTCAATCAAACCACGACGCGACACCGCGCGCGGAGCCGCCGGGGTTTCTTCGCCCTGCGCTTCGGTAAATTCTGCAAACCCGGAGGGGTGCTGCGTCTGGCCCTGCCCCTGCGAAAACACCTGCGCCTGATCCAGCATCAGGCCGCGTGCCGACAGCAGGCTGGCGAGATTGGGCAGCGAGGTCTGCACGACGTCACGCACGCTGGCATCGGCCATATCGAAGCGCACGGCGACCTTCTCGCCATCGGTGCGCAGCTTGACCTCCAGCGGTCCGAGTTCTTCCGGGTTCAGACGGATATGAACTTCTTGCAGGCCCTGATCCAGATGCCAGACCACGGAATCCGCAAGCCGCTGCGGCGCCTGCGGTTGACGAATATCCAGCGGCGCCAAGGGCAGCGTCGGGGCCGCCGACCGATCGGCCGCAGGCGCTTGCAGGCTGGAGACGCCAAGCACCGCGTCGGCGACCGCGCGCAGGCTGGCTGGCAAGGACGACGATGCGGAATCGATGCCGAGCTGGGCGGCGATGCTGTCCATGAACTGCGCAGCAGCGCCTGCGTCGGGGGCGACCGGCGTGGCAGCTGCCATCAAACTCGCGAGCGGGCTGCTTGAACCGCCCTGCCCGTTGAGCAGCACCGGCGTGGTTGCTGGCACCGCGCGAGGGCTGGACGCAGCCGCGGTGCCGGGTGCATTGGTACTGGCTGCATTGGCGTTAGTGATGGCGGGTGCAACTGCAAATGGCAGCGTCGATGCGGCCTGCGTTTGCAGCGTTGTGGGCGACGGCGGCGGCGCTGGCAGCAGATTCATCGTCATCAACAGGCCCAGCAGATCGTTGGGATTGGAGCGCTCGCGCTCATCGCCGGGCGTGGCCGCAGCGGATGTCGGTAGCGCATCGCCTTGCGTATCACTCTGTGCATCGACCGCCGGCTTGGACGCTGAGGTAGTCGCCGCCACGAGCGCAGCAAGTAAACCCAGCATCGGCGTCTCCGCGGGCACGGGCGCGGCGTCCGTCGCCGTCGCTGCAAGAGGCTTGGCCTGCGCTGGCTGCGCGACATTCAAGGGGATGGATGCGAACAGCGAAGCCAGCGCACCCAAGGCCACGGGCATATCGACCGGCGGTGTTGGCGACCCAGAAGCTGCTGCTGCGGCCGGCTGTGCTACGGGCAATAGCGAGGCCATTGGCGAGCTGCTGCCACCCGTGGGCGCCAGATTCATGGCAGAGGCCAGTCCGGTCGCAAAATTGGTAGCGCCCTCCGTGGCCGTCAGCGATTCGGCCGCACCGAGATTCAGGAGCGCACCCGGCAAGGCGGCGGGAAGCTTGAGATCCATGCCGATCACTGTATCAATCGGATACCGGCGTAGCGAAGCCTCGCAAGGCGAAATCATCCATGACTTTCTGCTGCTGCTGTTCGGCTGCGCGCGTCGCACGGTCCGCCGCCGCCGCCTGCAGCACGCCGAATTTCTGCTGACCGGCGCGCTGCGCCAGCCAGGCCTGCGTGGACTGATGCACGGCATTGGTCGCCTGATCCACCGCGCGCAGCTGCTGGATTTCGGCTTCATTCAAGCGCGCCAGAAAACGCTCGCGATTGGCGATCAGCATCGACGAGGTCGGCAGCGGCCGCGAGCGATAGTCGTCCATGTAGCGCCGCAGTTCCTGCAAACGGCCTTGCTGTTCATTGAGCCCGGCCTTGCGCCGACCCAGCTCTTCGGCCGCCTGATCGGTGCGCGACTCGGCCACTTTTACCAGCACATCGAGACGACCCAGACTCATGCTCATGGCGTTTCAACTCAGCGCGATTGTGCAGTGGGGGTGAGCGCGGACAGCGCCGCGCAGCTATCGGTGTAACTGGCGCCGGCGTGGGCCGACTGCTGCAAGAACGCCTCCATCGACGGCCAGGCCTGGATGGCCGCATCGACGCGAGGATCGGCGCCTTTCTGATATGCGCCAATGGCAATCAGATCGCGGTTCTGGCGATAGGCCGAATACAGCTGGCGGAAGCGTCGCGCGCCGGCCTGCTGTTCCGGCGGGGTGATGTCATTGGCCACGCGCGACACCGAGGCTTCGATATCGATGGCCGGATACAGACCCGCGTCGGCGACGCTGCGCGACAGCACGATGTGACCGTCAAGAATTCCGCGCGCCGTGTCGGCAATCGGATCGTTCGGATCATCGCCTTCGGTCAGCACGGTGTAGACCGCGGTGATCGAACCACCACCGGCCATGCCATTACCCGCGCGTTCGACCAGCGCCGGCAGCTTGGCAAACACCGAGGGCGGATAGCCGCGCGTGGTCGGTGGCTCGCCCACCGCCAGACCGATTTCGCGTGCGGCCTGGGCGAAGCGTGACAGTGAATCCATCAGCAGCAGCACGTGGCGGCCCTGATCGCGGAAGGCTTCGGCGATGGACGTTGCCAGCCAGGCGCCGCGCATGCGCTGCAAGGGCGGACGATCTGCGGGCGTGGCCACGATCACCGCGCGCTTGAGTCCTTCTGGCCCCAGATTGCGCTCGATGAAATCGCGCACTTCGCGACCCCGTTCACCGACCAGACCGACCACCACGACTTCGGCCTCGGTGTAGCGCGTCATCATGCCGAGCAAGGTCGACTTGCCGACGCCGGTGCCGGCAAACAGTCCCAGACGCTGGCCACGGCCGACGGTGAGCAAGGAATTGATCGCGCGCACGCCCACATCCATCGGCTCGCGAATCGGCTCGCGCAACAGCGGATTGATGCTGGCGGCGCGCAAGGATTGGCGCGTGACATCACGCAGGCGACCGAGCCCATCCAGCGGCGCGCCTTCTGAATCGAGCACGCGACCGAGCAAACCCTCACCGACCGGAAATTCCGGGCGACGGGTCAACGGCACCACGCGCGCATTCGGCAGCAGGCCGTTCATCTCACCGGCCGGCATGAGAAAGGTGCGGTCTCCAGAAAAGCCGACCACCTCGGCCTCGATGCTGGTGTGATCGGCCGCATCGATGCGGCAGCGTCCACCGATCTGCATGCTCAGGCCGACGGCTTCGAGCGTCAGTCCGACCACGCGCGTGAGGCGACCTTCCACCACCACGGTGTCGTGGTCGCGCACCCGGCGCGCGCGTTCATCCAGCGCCCGGGTCAGGTGCGCGTTACGCGCGGTGGAAAAAACGTTCGGCGCCAGGTTCATGCCTCGTCGCCGAGCAATCTTTGTGCGAGCTGGGCCTGGCGCGTATCCAGCCGCGCATCGACGCGGGCCGTTTCGGATTCGACGATGCAATCACCGGGCATCAGCTGCCGGTCCGCCACGATGCTCCAAGGTTCCGGCGCGGTTTCTGTCTCCAGGTGCTCGGCCACGACGCGTGCGTCGTCGGGATGCATGCGCACGCGCACCGTGCGGGTCGGCTGCGCCAGATGCGTGACCGCGTCGCGCACGATGCCAAGCATCTTGCTTGGATCAGCGGCCAGTTCCTGTTGCACCAGGCGTCGCGCCAGTTCCAGCATCAGCGCGACGAGCGCCTGTTCGGTCTGCGCGTCGACCTCGGCTACCGGCGCGGCCAGATGTCGCAGCAATTGCTGCAGCCGCTGGGTTTCGATACGTGCCGCGCTGGCGCCCTGGGCATAGCCGTCGGCGTAGCCGCGGGCATGACCTTCGCGCGCCGCCTCAGCTTCAAGCGATTCAAGTTCCGAAGCCGACGGCGGCGGACGGTTGTTGCGCAGCAGTGCGTCAAAATTCGGCAGGGTCCAGGCTGCGGCCTGGGCATTGACCTGGGTCGAGTCAAGAATCGGCGACAGCCCGGCCAAGGGATCAGGCGCCGGGTTCACACCATCTCCTCGCCCTTGCCGCCGAGCACGATGGTGCCGGCCTCGGCAAGGCGACGCGCCGCCGCCAGGATTTCCTTCTGCGCGGCTTCCACATCCGCCAGACGCGCCGGACCCTTGGCCTCCATGTCTTCGAGCAGCATTTCGGCCGCACGCTGCGACATGTTCTTGGTGATCTTCTCTTTGACCTTGGGCTCGGCGCCCTTGAGCGCCATACCCAGGGTTTCGGTGGCCACGTCACGCAGCAAGGTCTGGATGCCGCGATCGTCGATGCCAGCCAGATCATCGAACACGAACATCAGTTCCTGGATGCGCGTGCCGAGCTCCTCGTCGGCTTCGGTGATGTGTGTGCTGATGGCCTGCTCGGTGCTGGAATCCATCAGGTTGAGAATATTCGCCG
>JBQTJH010000139.1:0-14124 GCA_052387335.1 Panacagrimonas sp.
TTCGAACAGCCCCGGTACGCTCAGGCTGCGCGTGGCCTGCAACAAGGACTGCAAGAAGGCCTGCGAGTCCATCGCGATCGCCGCGTTGATCGCCACCTCGACCAGCCGCGAGCGGGTGAACGGAATACGCGGAGAGGCTTCTACACCCGGCAAGGTGTCGCGGCCGACCAGGGCGTGCAGCTCTTCCATCGGCAGGTTGGCGACCTCGCTGATGCGATGCCCCAGGTCCACGGCCTGGCGCAGCAGCACCAGCCGCTGCACTTCCCAGTCCGAATACAGGCGGCGGGCGGTCGTGGAGCGGTTCGGCGTGATGGCCTGGTAGCGACGCTCCCAGGCACGAATGACATGAGCGGTGAGGCCGGAGCGGCGAGCGGCGACATTGATCGGGCAACGCGGACTCTCGGCATGCTGGGCAAGCTTGGCGGACATGGGGACTCCTGGCTTCGCGTCAAATTTATGAGGCCTCATCTTAGACACGTCTAATCTTTCCACCATTTTTGTCTAATATTATTTAGACAGTCGAAATTTGGATGTACTCGATATTCAGCAACCGACCCGCGCTGCCCTCTAGGGTCTGTTGACATATGAATAGTCGCTGCGGCGGAGGTCGCTTTTGCGCAGCGCAAGGAAGGAGGAGCGCGATGTACTCGATGTACATGAGCGACGACTGACGCAGCGACGCGCAAAAGCGGCCCCGCCCCTTCGGGTTGCGGCCAGAATTTCGCCATGCGGCGTTGCTCCCTCCTCATTTGGAATAACCAAACCTCGTCGGTCGCGCCTTGCCTGGCGAAATTCTGGACTCGCAACGCAGCGATCATTCATATGTCAACGGACCCTAAATGACTTCACCTTGCCGCAGAGTCAGCACCTCGAATCCAGTGGCCGTCACCAGCACCGTGTGCTCCCACTGCGCGGACAGCGAATGATCCTTGGTCACGACGGTCCAGCCGTCGGGCAGCAGTTTTACGTCCGCACGACCAGCGTTGAGCATGGGTTCGACGGTGAAGCACATGCCCTCGACCAGTTCCACGCCGGTGCCGGGCTTGCCGTAATGCACGACCTGGGGTTCCTCGTGGAAAATCTCGCCAATACCGTGGCCGCAGTATTCGCGCACGATGGAGTAGCCACGGGATTCAGCCAGACGCTGGATGACGTGGCCCAGATCGCCGAGCCGCGCACCGGGGCGGATCATGCGGATGCCGGCCACCATGGCCTCGCGGGTGGTTTCGACCAGCCGGCGCGCGAGGACCGTGGGCTCGCCGATGTGGAAGGTCTGGCTGGTGTCGCCGTGCCAGCCGTCCTTGATCACGGTGATGTCGATATTGATGATGTCGCCGCGCTTGAGCAGCTTGTCGCTGGGGATGCCGTGACAGACGACGTGGTTGACCGAGGTGCAGATGGACTTAGGAAATCCCTTGTAATTCAGCGGGGCAGGGATGCAGCCCAGATCCTCGGTGATGTAGCGATGGCAGATTCGGTCCAGCTCGTCCGTGGTCACGCCGGCCTTGACCTGCGGCGCAATCATTTCCAGCACCTGGGCCGCAGCCCGGCCGGCTTCGCGCATCTTCTGCTGTTCGGCCGGGGTCTTGATGGTGATGCCCATGCGCGAGAGTGAGTCTGAGTCCATCTAGTTGAAAATTCTCCGCGTCGGGACGCGGTTGAGCGAGTGAGCCGTGCATGCTATAAAGCCGCGCTTTTTTTGGCAACGAAGCAAGTCTGCGGATTCCTGCAGCTGCTAATTCATCCGCCGCCGGCCTTGGGTGCATACGTACTTCCTCCGGCGCGGTCTGTTCTTAACCCAAGGAGTTGTTCTACATGTCGAACGTCACCATGCGCCAGTTGCTGGAGGCGGGGGCCCATTTTGGCCACCGTACCCGTTACTGGAACCCCAAGATGGATTCCTACATCTTCGGCCACCGCAACAAGATCCACATCATCAACCTTGAGCACACCCTGCCGCTGCTCAAGGAAGCCTGCTCCTACGCCGGTCGTATGGCTGCCAACGGTGGTCGCGTGCTGTTTGTCGGCACCAAGCGTGCCGCGCGTGAAGCGATCGAGACCGAGGCCGCCCGCTGCGGCATGCCCTACGTCAGCCAGCGCTGGCTGGGCGGCACCTTGACCAACTTCAAGACCGTGAAGGGCTCGATCAAGCGCCTCAACGAGATGGAGAAGCAGGTCGAGGACGGCACCGTGAACCGTCTGTCCAAGAAGGAACAGCTGCTGTTCACGCGCGAATTGGAAAAGCTGCAGCGCTCGCTGGGCGGCATCAAGGCCATGCCCAGCCTGCCGGATTGCCTGTTCGTGATCGATACCGGCTACGAGAAGATTGCCGTGGCCGAAGCCCGCAAGCTCGGCATCCCGGTGGTCGCGGTGGTCGACTCCAACAATGATCCCGAGCAGGTCGACATCGTCGTGCCTGGTAACGACGATGCCACCCGCGCCATCAAGGTCTATGCCCAGTGCATCGCGGACGCCATCATCGACGCCCGTGGTGCCAACCCGGTGCCGTTCCGTGAGGCACCGCCGGAAATCGTGCCGGAAGAGCGTCGTGATCGCCGTCCGCCGCGCGGTCCGCGCAAGCCGGGCGCCGGTCGTGGCGATCGCAATAGCGACCGTTCGGAGGCCTGAGGCATGCCGGCAGTTACAGCAAGCCTGATCAAGGAGCTGCGCGACCGCACCGGCGCCGGCATGGGCGACTGCAAGAAGGCGCTCGAAGCCGTCGAGGGTGATCTCGACAAGGCCGTCGAGAAGCTGCGTATGGACGGCGCCGCAAAGGCCGACAAGAAGGCCGGTCGCACCGCCGCCGAGGGCATCATCGCCGTGGCGTCCAACGCCGAGGCGGTTGCCCTGGTCGAGGTCAATTCCGAGACTGACTTCGTGGCCAAGGGTGAGGACTTCCGTTCGCTTGCCCGCGACGCCGCTGAACTGGCGCTCAAGCATCGTCCGTCCAGCATCGAGGCCCTGGTCGCGCTCAAGATCGGCGACACGTCATTGGATGAGCGACGTCGTGAACTGATCGGCAAGATTGGTGAGAACCTCACCATCCGTCGCGTCGAGATCGTCGTCGCTGCGGGCGGACCGCTGGTCACCTACATCCACCCCGGCGACAAGATCGCGGTGGCCGTGTCACTCAAGGCCGGCAGCGAAGCCCTGGCGAAGGACCTGGCCATGCACATTGCGGCGATGTCGCCGCGTGCGGTGGATCCGGCCAGCATCTCGGCCGAGGTGATTGCGGCCGAGCGTCGCATCATCGAGGCGCAGGTGGCCCAGGAACAGGCCGAGGACGCCGAGGCGGGCAAGAAGCCCAAGCAGGCGGAGATCGTCGCCAAGATGCTCGAAGGCAAGGTGGCCAAGTTCCTCGACGAGCAGACCCTGGTCGGTCAGCCCTTCGTCAAGAACGACGCCTATGGCCTCAAAGCTGACGCCAAGGTGCGCGATCTCTTAGCCAAGGAAAAGGCGGGCGTGGCCGGGTTCTCGCGCCTCGGCGTGGGCGAGGGCATCGAAAAGAAGCAGACCGATTTCGCAGCCGAGGTGGCAGAGCTGACGAAGGGCTGAGCTTCATGCGTTAAACTTTTGTAGTTCCCGAAAGGCCCCGGAAACGGGGCCTCTCTTTATCCCGATTTGAAACCCATGAGCGATCAGCCTGCATACAAGCGCATCTTGCTCAAGCTCTCCGGCGAGGGCGGCCGCCACACGGTGCCGCGACAGCTTGGGTGCGGGAGCGGCCGCAGGGCCTCGCCAGATCTGAGCTCAAAATCGTGAGTGCTCAACCTACGTATCGCCGAATTCTGTTGAAGCTGTCCGGCGAGGCCCTGATGGGCGACCTCGAGTTCGGGATTTCACCGAAAGTCATGAGCTTTGTCGCCAGCGAACTCAAGGCTGTCGTCGATGCGGGGGTGCAGGTGGCGTTGGTGGTGGGCGCCGGCAACATCTTTCGCGGCGAAGGCCTGGCGCGATCAGGCATGGATCGCGCCACCGGTGACCAGATGGGCATGCTGGCCACGGTGATCAATGCGCTGGCCATCCAGGACGCCATCGAGCGTATCGGCCTGGAGGCGCGCGTGCAGTCCGCGATCCGGATCAACGAAGTGTGTGAGGACTTCATCCGGCGCAAGGCCATCCGCCACCTTGAGAAGGGACGTGTACTGGTGTTCGGCGCCGGCACCGGCAACCCCTTCTTCACCACCGATTCGGCCGCGGCCTTGCGCGCGGTGGAGGTCAGCGCTGATCTCCTGCTCAAGGCGACCAAGGTCGACGGCATTTACACCGCAGATCCGAAGAAAGACAAGACCGCGACCAAGTACAGCACCCTGACCTATGACCAGGCGCTGGATCAGCGTCTGGCCGTGATGGACCAGACCGCGATGGTGCTGTGTCGCGACCACAAGATAAAAATGCGCGTGTACGACATGGATCGTCCCGGTGCCCTGATGAGCATCGTCATGGGCGACGAAACCATCGGTACGCGCGTTACTGCTTAACGAGGACTTCATGATCAACGACATCAAGAAAGAAGCCAACGACCGCATGCAGAAATGCGTCGAGGCCCTGCGTTCCGCACTCACCAAGATTCGCACCGGCCGCGCCAGTGCCGCGCTGCTCGATCATGTCCGCGTCGACTACTACGGTTCGGAAGTGCCGTTGTCGCAGGTGGCGAATATCGTGGTCGAAGACGCCCGCACCATCTCGATTACGCCTTGGGAAAAAAACATGGTCAACGTGGTCGAAAAGGCCATCATGAAATCCGACCTGGGCCTGAATCCGAACACAGCCGGCCAGATCATCCGCATCAACATGCCGCCGCTGACCGAGGATCGCCGCCGCGATCTGGCCAAGGTGGTGCGGGGTGAGGCCGAGGGCGCGCGCGTTGCCATTCGCGCTGTACGCCGTGACGCCAATCAGGACATCAAGGAGTTGGTGAAGGAAAAGCTCATCAGCACCGATGACGAGAAGCGCGGTGAAACCGACATCCAGAAGCTTACCGATCAGTTCGTGGCCAAGGTGGATGAGATGACCGCGGCCAAGGAAAAGGAGTTGATGTCGCTCTGAGCGCTGCTCGGCTTCGAGCTCGCTACTCTCATGAACGACTGTCTACCCTCGGGGCCACAGCTGGCGATTCCTAGTCATGTCGCCGTGGTGATGGACGGTAACGGACGCTGGGCAACGCAGCGGGGTCGGCCGCGAGCTTTCGGGCATCGCGCGGGTGTGCGCGCTGCGCGTCGTTTGCTGCGCAGTGCAGCGCGCAGCGGTGTTGAATACCTTACGGTATTCGCGTTCAGCCACGAAAACTGGCGACGTCCCGAGACCGAAGTCAGCCTGCTGATGCAGTTGTTCATCTGCACCTTGGGGCGCGAGATGCGATCCCTGCATCGCAACAACGTTCGCCTGCGCTTCATCGGTGACCACAGCGGATTGCCGACGATGCTGGTCCAAACCATGCGCGATGCGGTGGTGCTGATGCGCGACAACACCGGACTCAAGCTCAATGTTGCGGTGGGTTATGGCGGCCAGCAGGACGTCGTGCGGGCGGCGCAGTCGCTGGCTGATCGCGGCCAAGCCATCAGTGTGGAGGGGATCGAGTCCTGCCTGGATACCGTCGGCGTGCCAGCGCCTGATTTGTTGATTCGTACCGGTGGCGAGCAGCGCTTGAGCAACTTCCTGATCTGGCAGATGGCCTATACCGAGCTTTATTTCTGCGAGCGCCTGTGGCCGGATTTTGACGAGGCGGACTTTGCCACGGCCCTGGCGTGGTACGGCACGCGCGAGCGTCGCTTCGGCACTGTCAAAGAGATGCGCTCATGCTGATCCAGAGGCTGGCCACCGCGCTGGTGCTGTTGCCGCTGCTGTTGTCGGCCATCTGGTTTCTGCCGCCGTCGGCGCTGTATGGCGTGTTCTGCGTCGCCGGTCTTGTCGCGGCCTGGGAGTGGGCGGCTTTGATGCGCACGCCGGCACCGTCGGCGGCCACGCGCGCGGGCTTTGTCCTGACCGCAGCACTTCTGATGCTTACAGCCTGGTTCCTGCGTGCCTACGCGCTGTGGGTGTGTGGTGCCGCCGCGCTGTGGTGGCTGTACGCGATCAGCTGGGTACGCGGCTATCCCGGCAATTTTGAACGTGCGCGGCCGGGCCTGTCTGCGATGTGGCTGATCGGCCTGTTGCTGGTGGTGCCGACCATGCTGGCGCTGTGGATGCTCCACGACATGCCGAACGGGCCGTGGCGCGTGTTCTATCTGTTCTTCCTGATCTTTGCCGCCGATACCGGCGCCTATCTGGCCGGACGCAGCCTGGGAAAGCGCAAGCTGGCGCCGGCCGTGTCGCCAGGCAAGACCGTGGAGGGCATGGTTGGCGGACTCTTGCTTTGCGTGGCCTGGGCGGTGTGCGCCGGTCCGCTCGTGTTCATGCTGGAAACGCCGCTGCAGATCGTACTGCTGGCGCTGCTGTCGCTGGTCGTCGCTGGGTTCTCAGTGCTGGGCGATCTGGTGGAAAGCCTGTTCAAGCGCAGTGCCGGGGTCAAGGACAGCGGCCACATTCTGCCTGGACACGGCGGCATGTTGGACCGGGTCGACAGCATTCTTGCCGGCGCGCCGATGATGGCGCTGGGCCTGAGTCTGTTCGGACTTTGAGCGTGCGCAGACTTCTGGTGCTCGGTGCAACCGGTAGCGTCGGTTGCAGCACGCTCGACGTTGCGGGTCAGCATCCGGAGCGAATTCAGATTACGGCCCTAGCGGCGCACCGTGACGTCGCCGGCATGCGCAAGCTGGCTTTGCGTCACCGCCCTCAGGTCATCGCCATGGCCGATGCCGCTGCGGCGCTGGCCTTGCGCGAACAGTTGCGCAGCGAACTCCCGAGCTGCGAAATCCTGGCGGGCGAACAGTCCATCGAGGCACTCGCGGCCGACGCCGGCACCGACGTGGTGATGTCCGCCATCGTCGGCGCGGTCGGGCTGCAACCGACCCTGGCGGCGATCCGCGCCGGCAAGCGCGTGCTGATTGCCAATAAGGAACCGCTGGTGATGGCGGGCGCGCTGATGATGGCGCAGGCGCGTGGGTCCGGCGCCACCATTATTCCGATTGATAGCGAACACAACGCCATCTTCCAGTGCCTGCCCGCCGACTACCGCTGCGGGCAGCAGCCCTTGGGCGTGCGCCGCCTGATGTTGACCGCTTCGGGTGGGCCGTTTCGCCAGACGCCTGCGGAGCAGCTGGCGTTGGTGACGCCGCAGCAGGCGGTCAAGCATCCGAACTGGTCGATGGGCCCGAAAATTTCGGTGGACTCCGCCACCCTGATGAACAAGGGACTGGAGCTGATCGAGGCCGCGAATCTGTACCAGCTGCCGCAGGATCGGATCGAGGTCGTAATTCATCCCGAGAGCGTGATCCATTCCCTGGTCGAGTACGTCGACGGATCGACCCTGGCCCAACTCGGCCAGCCGGATATGCGGGTGCCGATTGCCCACGCGCTGGCATGGCCGGAGCGTTGGACCTCGGGGGTAGGCGGGCTGGATTTCAACACGCTGACGCAGCTGCGCTTCGATGTGCCGGACCTGCAGCGCTTCCCCTGCCTGCGACTGGCGCGTGAGGCCCTGATCGCTGGCGGAAATATGCCGAACGCATTGAACGCGGCCAACGAAGTTGCGGTCGAAGCGTTTCTCGACGGCCGGCTGGGATTTATGGGGATCGCGGACATGGTGGAACGCTGTTGCGAGCGATTGCATAGCTCGGGCATGGCCGTCGCCGGCAGGGTCGAGGACGTGATCGCCGTAGACGCCTGGGCGCGAGCGCACTGTCGTCAGGAGCTGGGAGTCGCGCCCCGTGCTTGATCTGCTGTGGTCCATCGCCGGCTTCATCGTGGCGCTGAGCATCCTGGTCTGCTTCCACGAGTTTGGGCATTACTGGGTGGCGCGGCGTCTGGGTGTGAAGGTGTTACGGTTCTCGCTGGGTTGGGGCGCGCCGTGGAAGAGCTTTCGCAGCAAGGACGGCGTCGAATGGGCCCTGGCGCCGTATCCCATTGGCGGTTACGTGAAGATGCTGGACGAGCGCGAAGGACCGGTACCGGCGTCGGAGCGCCACCTCGCGTTCAATACCCAGAGCGTGGGCACGCGTATGGCGATTCTGGTCGCCGGTCCCTTGGCCAATTTCCTGCTCGCAATCGCGCTGTACTGGCTGATTTTTATGATCGGCGTGCAGGGCTTGCGACCGCTGATCGCCGAGCCGCGTCAGGACACGGCAGCGGCGATGGCTGGGCTGCAGTCGGGCGAGGAAGTCATTGCCGTAGACGGCAAGGCCATCCCCACCTGGACCGAGCTGCGCATGGAGTTGATCGACCGCAGCTTGTCCGGCGGCGTGTTGCAGCTCGAAGTGCGTAACGAGGGCGGCGTTGCGCGTCAGGTGTCGCTGCCCCTGGACAAGGTGCGCTCGGACCCGCAGTTCATGTTCGACGACCTTGGCCTGGATCCCTGGCAGCCGCAGGTCGAACCGGTGCTGGGCATGATCCAGCCGGGGAGCGCCGCCGAAGCTGCCGGCCTCAAGGTCGGAGATCGCGTGCTGAGCATTCAGGACCAGCCGGTCAGCGACTGGCTGAAGCTGGTCGAAGCCGTGCGGGCACGGCCGGGCGAAGTGGTGCGTATCCAGATCCGGCGCGGCGAACAAGACCTCACGATCAATGCGGTGCTGGCGACGCAGGAAGAAGCAGGGCGCCGTGTCGGCCGCCTCGGTGCAGGGCCCGACGTAGACGAGGACTTGTGGCAGAATCTGCGCGCCGCGCGCCAGCTCGGACCGATTGATGCGATACCCGCAGCCATTGGACAGACTTGGCAGATGTCGCAGCTCACGCTGCGTGTGCTGTGGCACATGGTGCTCGGCGAGGTATCGGTTAAGAACGTCAGCGGTCCGATCCAGATCGCGCAGGTTGCGGGAGATTCGGCGCAGATCGGTCTGGTTTCCTTCCTCAGCTTCATGGCGGTGGTCAGCGTCAGCCTTGGCGTGCTGAATCTGCTGCCGGTGCCGCTGTTGGACGGCGGTCACCTGCTGATGTTTGCGATTGAGGGAGTCAAGGGCCGGCCTTTGTCGGAGCGTGCGCAGATCGCGGCGCAGTACGTGGGACTGGCGTTCATCGGCATGCTGATGGTGCTGGCTTTATTCAACGACATCATGCGCCTCGTTTGAGCGCGCGGAAGAACCAACCCGCGATGGGTCAACAACACAAGCGTTATCTGCCGGGATTGATTGCGGGCGCCGCAGCCTTGATGTGGCTGCCCGGCGCCTGGGCCTTTCAGCCATTCACCATCAGCGAAATCCGCGCCGAAGGTCTGGAGCGGCTCGACGTCGGCACCGTGCTTACCTACCTGCCGCTGTCGGTGGGCGATCAGCTCAGCCCGCAGACCTCACGTCAGGCCATGCGCGGTCTGTACGCCTCGGGCTTGTTCGAAGACGTACGCCTGGAGCGCGAGGGTGATGCTCTGGTGATCCATGTGCGCGAACGTCCGGCCATCGCGTCCTTCGAGATCGAAGGCAACAAGAAGATTGGCGGAGACGAGCTGCAGGAAACCCTGAAAAACCTCGGCCTGACCGAGGGCGAGCTGTTCAAGCGGGAGCTGCTGGACGGCGTCGAGCAGGAACTGCAGCGCCAGTACTTCGGCAACGGCTACTACGACGTGGAGATTGAAACCATGGTCGAGCCGCTGCCCAACAACCGAGTGGACCTGAAGATCAACGTGACCGAGGGCAAGGTCACCACGATTCGTGACATCAATATTCTCGGCAATACGGTCTACTCGCGCGAACAGCTGTTCGAGGCGTTCAAGCTCGACAAGACCAACAAGTGGGAGCCGTTCCAGAAATCGGACCGCTATTCCAAGCAGCAGTTGGGTGGTGATCTGGAAGCCCTGTCCTCGTACTACCAGGACAGCGGCTACCTGAAGTTCGAGGTGGCCTCGGTGCAGGTGCAGCTGTCACCGACCAAGGAAGACATCTACATCACCATCAATGTCGAGGAAGGGGATCGCTACAAGCTCGAAGAGCCGCGATTTTCCGGAGAGACGGTGCTGTCGGCTGAATTCCTCAAGCTGTTCCTGTCGACCCGTTCGGGCGAGTGGTTTTCGCGCAAGCAAGCCACCGAGAGCGCCAATCGCATCGAGGCCGCTTTATCCGACGTCGGCTATGCCTTCGCCGAGGTCACGCCGCTGCCTGAGGTCAACGAGGAAAAGAAGACCGTCAGCCTCAACTACCTGGTTGAGCCTGGCAAGCGCGCCTACGTTCGCCGCATCAACTTCACCGGCCACGGCCGTACGCATGACGAAACCCTGCGGCGCGAAATGCGTCAGCTGGAAGCCTCGCCATTTTCCAAGAGCAGCGTAGAGCGCTCGCGCGTGCGTCTGGCCCGTCTGCCGTTCGTGGAAGAGGCCGAGGTCGAGACCACGCCGGTTCCGGGTACCGACGACTTGGTCGATGTGAATTTCACCGTCAAGGAGCGCCCGCCCGGGTCGGTGCAGTTTGGCGTGGGCTTCTCCGGTTCGCAGGGCTTCCTAGTCACCGGCAGTCTGACGCACACCAATTTCCTTGGCACCGGAAACCGCGTCAGCTTCGAAGCCAACAACAACTCCATCGCGCGCAGTTTCAGCGCCAGCTGGACCGATCCCTATTTCACCAGCGACGGCATCAGCCAGACCTGGTCGGCGTTCTATCGCCGCGCCGAGTCGGTGATCCGGCAAAGCTCGGGCTTCAACTACAACACCATCGGCGGGGCGCTCACCTACGGTATCCCGCTGTCCGAGTACGCCGCGCTGCGCGCCGGCTTTGGTGTCGAGCAGACCGCCATCGACACTTTTGCCGACTCCACCTCCGACCAGGTGCTGGAGTTCGTGGTGGACAACGGCACCGAGTTCATCGACTTCGAACTGCGTACCGGTATTTCACGCGATACGCGTAATCGCACTTTCTTTGCGTCGCGCGGTTCCTTGCACTCACTGAATCTCGACTTCCGCATTCCGGGTAGTGACCTGGAATACGGCACGGCCGTGTACCGCCTGCAGCAGTACATCCCCATGCCGTTCAAGTTCTTCCTGGAAGTCAACGCCAACGTGTCCGTGTCCGAGGACTACGGCAGCGGCAAGAGCAATGTGCCACCGTACGAGAACTTCTTCGCCGGTGGTTCACGTACGGTGCGCGGCTATGACGACGGATTTCTGGGGCCCCGCGACACGCCGTTTGACAACCCCTTCGGCGGTCGCATGCGCGTGACCTCGCAGACCGAACTGGTGTTGCCGCTGCCGTTTGAAAGCAATCTCAAGTCCACGCGTGCCAGCTTCTTCTACGATGCTGGACAGGTGTATGCGCGGCCGCGGGATTTTGATTCAGGCGAGTTGAGAACCTCGGCCGGTATCGCGTTCCAGTGGTTCACGCCGTTCCTCGGTCTACTCGATCTGTCCTATGCCTTCCCGCTCAATGACGAGCCGGGTGACGAGACCGATCGGTTCCAGATCAATTTTGGTACCGGCTTCTGAGGAGAAGCCGTTTTCTACGGTGTTTATTGTCATTAGATCTATCAGAGAATCCCATGCGTTCTATCCTTAAGTTGTTCGGTCTGTGTGTCCTTTTCATCTGCGTGGCCGCTCCGGTCCAGGCCGAGACGAAGATCATTACCATCCGTGCTGCCGAGCTGGTGCAGGCCTCGCCGTTGTTCCAGACGGGTCAAGCCCAGATCAAGACGGAGTTCGAACGTCGCAAGAATGAACTCGAGGCCGAGGCGCGCAAGCTGGGCGAAGACGCCAAGAAATTTCAGCGCGAAGCCGACGTGATGAGCAGCGATGCTCGCGCCAAGGCAGAGAAAGATCTGGGCACACGCAAGATCGATTTCGAATACAAGCAGCGCCAGTTTGGCGAAGACTTCCAGAAGCGTGATCGCGAGCTCAGCGAAAAGCTGATGGCCAGCATCAAGCAGGTGGTGGTGGCTATCGCCAAGGAAGAGGGCGCCACCCTGGTCGTTCAGGATCCGGTCTTTGCGGCGCCCGGCATCGACGTGACCGACAAGGTCATCAAGCGCCTGCAGGCTGGCGGCGGCGCCGCGCCCGCCAAGTAAGGCGGTCGCCGGTAAAAAGGCAGTCGCTGCGCCATGCCCGTTTATACCCTGGGTGAACTGGCGCAGCGGTTTTCGCTGGAGCTGCGCGGCGACGCGCAGACCTCCATCGCCGGGCTCTGTACGCTCTCGCCTGGCAAGCCGGGTTGCGTGAGCTTTCTGGCCAATCCGCGCTATCGCGTGCAGTTATCGCAGTCCCTGGCCGCCGCCGTCATCGTCGGGACCCGGGATGCAGCGAGTCTCAAGACCGGGCTGGTGGCCAAAGATCCGTATCTTGCGTTTGCACGCATCGGCGTCCTGTTCGATGAGTCCCGAGCATTTGCGCCTGGCATCCATCCTGCTGCGACGGTCGCGAGTTCGGCCGTACTCGGTCATGGCGTGCATGTCGGCGCCCATGCCGTCATCGGCGAGGGCGTGCGGATTGGCGATGACTGCTTCGTCGGCCCGGGTTGTGTCATCGGCCGCGAGGCCGATATCGGTCCGGGTTCGAGGCTGGTTGCGCAGGTACACTTGGGTGACCGCGTTCGTCTTGGGGCGCGCTGTACCGTGCAGCCCTGTGCGTCCATCGGCTCACGCGGCTTCGGCAATGCCTTGGGCCCAAATGGCTGGGAAGAAGTCCCGCAACTCGGCAGCGTCGTGGTCGGTGACGATGTGGAAATCGGCGCCAACACCTGTATCGACCGCGGGGCGCTCGAGGACACGGTCATCGGGCGCGGAGTGCGACTGGATAACCTGATTCAAGTGGCGCACAACTGCCACATCGGCGAGCACACGGCGATTGCCGCCTGCACCGGTATTGCCGGCAGTACCCGCATCGGTGCGCGCTGTATGATCGGCGGGGCCGTTGGCGTCGGCGGGCATCTGATGATTGGCGATGACGTGGTGATTCTGGCCATGGCCATGGTGACCAAATCGTTACCGCTAAAGGGAGTCTATGGCTCGGGCATGCCGGCGATGCCGGCGCGGGAATGGCGCAAGCAGGTGGCGCGTACGCGCCGGCTGGAACACACCGAATCCCGACTCGTTGCTGTCGAGCAGCGCCTGGGCATCGAGATCAACCGGTTGGAAGAAGGGGGAGACGGGGCGGATGAGCACTAGAACAAATTTCGATATCCGCGACCTGATGCGGCTGCTGCCGCACCGTTACCCGTTCCTGCTGGTGGATCGCATCGTCGCGCACGAGGAAAGCAAGCGCATCACTGGCCTCAAGAACGTGACCTACAACGAACAGTTCTTCGTCGGCCATTTTCCCGAGCTGCCGACGATGCCCGGCGTGCTGATCCTGGAAGCCCTGGCTCAGGCCAGCGGCATCCTAGCGGTACTCAAATCCGGATTGCGGCCCGAATCGGGACTGATTCTGTATTTCGCCGGCATCGACAACTGCCGCTTCAAACGCCCGGTCGTGCCTGGCGATCAACTGCTGCTGCACGCCGAGCTTGAACGCCAGAAGCGCGATCTGTGGAAGTTCAAGACCCACGCCACCGTCGGCGACGCCGTGGTCTGCGAGGCGGACATGATGTGTGTGCTCAAGAACCCGGGCAAAGGTGACGAGACGCTGTGAGCATCCATCCGACCGCGATCATCGATCCCGCAGCGGAGTTGGATAGCACTGTCGACGTCGGTCCCTATAGCGTTATCGGAGCCGGCGTGCAGATTGGAGCCGGCACACGCATCGGCGCGCACGTGGTCCTCGACGGCCCGATGCGCATCGGCAGGGACAACCAGATCTTTCCCTACGCCGCACTGGGTGCAATCTCGCAGGACAAGACCGCCAAGCCCGATGACCCGACCTCGGTTGTCATCGGCGACGGCAACGTGATCCGCGAGTTCGTCACCATCCAGCGCGGCACCCTGAAGGAGTTCGACACCAAGCGCGGCGAAACGCGGGTGGGTGATCGCAACTGGATCATGAATTACTGCCATATCGCGCATGACTGCGTGATCGGCAGCGATACCGTCTTCGCCAACAACACCCGCCTGGCCGGTCACGTGGAAATTGGTGACTGGGCCATCCTTGGCGGCTACACCTTGGTCTACCAGTTCTGCCGCATCGGC
>JBQTJH010000140.1:0-16322 GCA_052387335.1 Panacagrimonas sp.
ACCACCAGCGGTTCCAGATACCGCCGCAGCCGATGCGCACTCCGCCGCCACCGTCGTCCGTTCCATTCCATGCACGTCCTCCTCCTGCCGCAAAGGAAGACATTAGCATTTACTTAACGTAGTAGTACTAGTCCGCTTTGCCGACGCAAAGAATGGGGCCGCAAGGCCCCATTTTTATGTGCTCGCCCGCCGAACTTCCTACAATCGCGCCCCACGCTTTGCGCAGAACGAGCCCAGCCATGTCCGAACCCCTGAATCGCCACAGCAAGACCATCACCGCCGGCGTTGCGCGCAGCCCTAATCGGGCGATGCTGCGCGCGGTCGGTTTCGGCGATGGTGACTTCGAAAAACCCATCGTCGGCGTGGCCAACGGCCACTCCACCATGAACCCCTGCAACGCCGGCATCCAGCCGCTGGCGGATCGCGCGGGCGCGGCGATCAAGGCCGCCGGCGGCATGCCGCAGAGCTTCGGCTTTCCCACCGTCACCGACGGCATCTCCATGGGCACCGAGGGCATGAAGTTCTCGCTGATCTCGCGGGAGGTGATTGCCGACGCCATCGAAACCGCCGCCTCCAGCCAGTGCATGGACGGCGTGCTGGTGGTGGGCGGCTGTGACAAGAACATGCCTGGCGCCATGATCGGCATGCTGCGCATGAATATCCCCGGCGTGTTTGTCTACGCCGGCACCATCAAGCCGGGTAACTGGAAGGGCGTGCCGCTGACCATCGTGTCCTCGTTCGAGGCGGTGGGCGCGTTCAACGGCGGCACCATGAGCAAGGAAGATCTGGACGGCATCGAGCGCAATGCCTGCCCCAGCGTCGGTGCTTGCGGCGGCATGTACACCGCCAACACCATGTCCAGCGCCTTCGAGGCCCTGGGCATGAGCCTGCTCGGGTCTTCGCAGATGGCCTCGCCGGATGGCGAGAAGGCCGACTCCGCTGCGGAGTCGGGCCGCGTCCGGGTGGAGGCGATTAAGCGCGATCTCAAGCCGCGCGACCTCGTCACGCGCAAGGCCAGCGAGAACGCCCTGGCCCTGGTCATGGCCACCGGCGGCTCGACCAATGCGGTGCTGCACTTCCTGGCGATCGCCCACGCCGCGCACGTGCCGTTCACCATCGACGATATCGAGACCATCCGTCTGCGCACGCCGGTGCTGTGTGACTTGAAGCCCAGCGGCAAGTACGTGGCGGTGGATTTCCACCAGGCCGGTGGCGTGCCGCAGGTGCTGAAGATGCTGCTGGCCAACGGCCTGCTGCATGGCGATGCGCTGACCATTTCCGGTCAGACCATGAGCGAAGCGCTGGCGAACATTCCGGCCGAGCCGCGTGCCGATCAGGACGTGATCCGACCGTTCGACCAGCCCATCTACAAGCAGGGCCATCTGGCCATTCTCAAGGGCAATCTGGCGCCCGAGGGTGCAGTGGCCAAGATCACCGGCTTGAAGAATCCGGTCATCACCGGCCCGGCCCGCGTGTTCAATTCCGAAGAGGAATCGATGGCCGCGATCCTGGGCGACCAGATCAAGGCCGGTGACGTGCTGATCATCCGCTACGAAGGTCCCAAGGGCGGCCCGGGCATGCGCGAGATGCTGGCGCCCACCAGCGCCATCATCGGCAAGGGTCTGGGCGAGTCAGTGGGCTTCATCACCGACGGCCGTTTCTCCGGCGGTACCTGGGGCATGGTGGTGGGCCATGTGGCGCCTGAGGCCTACGACGGCGGCGCCATCGCGCTGATCGAGGAGGGTGACTCCATCACCATCGACGCGAAAAAGCTGCTGATCCAGATCAATGTCAGCGACGAGGTGCTGGCGGCGCGTCGCGCCAAGTGGCAGCAGCCGGCGCCGCGCTATACCCGCGGCGTGCTGGCCAAGTTCGCTCGCATCGTGTCCAGCGCATCCAAGGGCGCGGTCACGGACTGATCGGGATTCACTGCCGGGATTCGCGGCCGAGTTTAGAAGTCGCCGCGCTCAAGCTAAGGTGGCGTCATGACCGCGCCACCTTGTCGGGTTCCTGAGCCGCATCACGGTGCGTTGGACGCCTGCGCATGAAGCTGACGCCTTGGGTGCTGCGCCTGTTGCAGGGCCTGCTGTACGCGCTGGTCATCGTCGGGGTCTTGCAGCTGCTGAGAGTGTTCGGCGCCGAACCGGCGAACGAGGCCTATGGTGGCCTCGGTCTGCTCGCCGGGGTGTTCGGCTTCCTGTTGATGTATCGCTACGACCTGCTCACGCCCTGGCTGACCGGGCGTCCCGGGTCGGTCGGTAGCAGTGTGCTGCGCGCCTGGATGAGTCTGGTCGTGGCCTTGCTCGTGGTCGGCTATCTGGGTGGTTACGGCGCCAGCCTGTCGCCACCGCTGATGCTGGCCTGGGCCCTGCTCACGCCGCTGGCGCTGCTGCTGGTACACAGGCTGGCCTTGAGCATCGCGCGCATCGCGCTGCCGCACCTGATCCGTCGCCGCACGGCAGCGCTGGTGTTCGTCAACGACACCGCGCGGCAGCTGGCGCAGAACCTGGCGCGGTCGCCGGTCTACGAGTTGGTGGGCTTCTTCGACGACCGTGAGCCCGAGCGTCACGGCGCCGCGCTAATGGGACTGCCCTATCTGGGACGCGTACAGAGCGTGACGCGCTACGTGCACGATCATCGTATCGAGGCGGTGTTCGTGGTGCTGCCCGAAGATGGGGGCCGGCGTGCGCTGAATCTGGTGGACGATCTGGGCGAGTCGGGGGCACGCGTGTACTACGCGCCCGACTTCGCCATGCTCAATCTGCTGGGTGCGCAGTTGCGCGAGATTGAGGGCGTAGGCCTGCTGCAATTGCCGGATCGTCCGGTCTACGGCGCCGATGGATCGCTCAAGCGCGTGCTGGATATTTCGATCAGCGGCCTGCTGCTCCTGCTACTGACACCCCTGCTGCTGACGGTGGCGTTGGCGCTGCGCCTGAATGCGCCGGCACTACCGGTGCTGCTCAAGCAGCGGCGCTACAGCCTGAGCGGCAAGCGCTACTCGGCCTATCGCTTTCGCGCAGCGGATCGGGTTGACGAGTCCCAGCCAGGATCGCGGGCAGCCAGCGCATTGATCCGCTTCATTCGGCGCTTTTCGATTGACCAGCTACCGCAACTGTTCAATGTCTTGCGCGGGGAGATGAGTCTGGTCGGGCCACGTGCACACACGGTGGCGCATAACGAGTTCTATCGCCGCGCAATTCGCAGCCAGATCGTGCGGCATCGCGTCCGTCCAGGCCTGACCGGTTGGGCGCAGGTACACGGGCTGCACGGCGGCAACGGCAATCTGGAAGACATGGAAGACCGCGTGCGTTACGACCTTGAATACATCCGCAAATGGTCGCCCTGGCTGGACCTGCGAATTCTGCTGCAGACCTTCGCGATGATTCTGCGCGAACCCTGGCGCTAGCGAGGGACAGCGGCGCTGCGTGCCTTGGCGGCCGCCAGGGTATTGGCCATCAACATGGTCACCGTCATCGGCCCGACGCCGCCCGGCACCGGCGTGATCCAGGCGGCGCGCTGCGCGGCAACGGAAAATTCCACGTCGCCACATAGCGACCCATCCGGCAGTCGATTGATGCCGACATCGATCACCGTCGCGCCCGGCGCAATCCATTCGCCGCGCACCATGGCCGGCTTGCCGACCGCCACCACCACGATCTCGGCGCGCGCCACTTCCGCTGCCAGATCCTTGGTGAAGCGATGGCACACCGTGGTGGTGGCGCCGGCCAGCATCAGTTCCAGTGCCATCGGTCGGCCCACGATATTGCTGGCACCCACCACCGTGGCGCGCTTGCCGTGGAAGGTCTCGCCAGCCGATTTCAGCAGTTCGATCACGCCGTAGGGCGTGCACGGACGCAAGGTGGGCTGACGCTGCGCCAGACGGCCGAGGTTGTAGGGATGAAAACCGTCGACATCCTTGTCCGGCCGGATGCGCTCGATCACCGCGGTGCTATTGATCTGCGACGGCAGCGGCAGCTGCACCAAGATGCCGTCGATGCTGTCGTCGGCGTTGAGCCGGTCGATATGCCCAAGCAGCTCCTCCTGCGACACCTGCGCATCCAGATGCAGCGGCTCCGAGCGGATGCCCAGTGCCTCGCAGGTGCGGCGCTTGTTGCGCACGTAAATCTCCGAGGCCGCGTCCCCGCCCACCAGCACCGTCGCCAGCGAGGGCGCGCGAAAGCCCTGCGCGATACGCGCCTCGACTTCGATCTTGAGCTGCTGTTGGATCTGCGCGGCCACTTTCTTGCCATCAATCAACTGCGCAGTCATGAGCGCAGCTGCCACAGACGGATAAGAGCGCGGCGGCCGGCGAACCGGTATGGAGCAAGGAGAATGGGCATGGGAACAGGCATCGCGAACAGCGCAAGTGTAGCTGCTCACCCTAGGTCGGGCCGGCGCGGTTGAGCGTTTCAGACCCTTGTCGGGAAAAGCTTTGACGCTGCGCTACAGACCCACCTGCTGACGTCCGACCCAATCCCGCGCGAACTGGCGCGCGACGCGGCCTGAACGCGAGGCGCGGTTCAAGGCCCAGCGCAGGGCCAACACCTCGGTGTCCTGATCCCAGGCGCTGTGTCCTAGCGCATTGAGATGGAGCCGCACCGCGTCCAGATACTGATCCTGGGTGAAGGGTGGAAAGCTCAACCAAAGACCGAAGCGCTCGGACAGGGAAATTTTCTCCTCCGTGGTTTCGCCCGGATGCAGTTCCTGGCCTTCCCATTGGTACTGCTGGTTCTCGCTGGCCATCTCCGGAATCAGATGCCGACGGTTGGACGTGGCATAGATCAGCACATTGTCCGGTGGCTCTTCGATACCGCCGTCCAGCGCGGTCTTGAGCGCGGTCAGGCGCTCGTCGCCGGATGCGACGCTGAAATCGTCCACGTACAGCAGGAAACACTCATCGCGCGCGCGTAGCGGTGCCACCACATCTGGCAGGTCGGCCAGGTCATGCGGATGCACCTCCACCAAACGCAAGCCCTGCGGCGCGAACGTGCTCAGCATCGCCTTGACCAGACTCGACTTGCCGGTGCCGCGCGACCCGGTCAACAGGGCGTGATTGGCCGGTCGACCGGCCACGAACTGCGCCGTGTTCTGGCTCAGCGCCGCTTTCTGCCGATCGATACCCAGCAAGCCATCAAGGCGGACGGCGTGCGGAAACGTCACGGATTCAAGGCGCTGGTTGCGCCAGCGGTAGGCGAGTTCTGTAATCGAGGTTGGTGTGCAGCTACAGGCGTGCAGGGAAGAAAGATATCTGGAGCGTGACGATGGCAGGGCCGTCCACTACAATCCGCGGCCGCGCAGGTGTTTCCTGCAATGGTGATGTAGCTCAGACGGTTAGAGCGCGGCACTCATAATGCTGAGGTCGGTGGTTCGATTCCACTCATCACCACCATAAATCAATGACTTAAATCCGCCGAGGATGAGGATTCGAGGGGGTTGAGGGCAGATTCGGGCAAATGATCGGGTGTCGCCGCGCGCTGAAAACTGACCAGGTCAACTTTCAATGCGCGGCAACACCTACGACGGCTGCCTCGATTTTCTTAATCCCAGCTCAAAGCCCCACCGGTCTGGTACTCCGTCACTCTCGTCTCGAAGAAATTCTTCTCCTTCTTGAGATCGATGACTTCGCTCATCCACGGGAAGGGGTTGGTGTCGGCACCCGGATAAATCGCCTTGATGCCGATCTGCTGGCAGCGACGATTGGCGATGAACTGCATGTACTCGGTGAACATCGCGGCGTTCAGGCCCAGCACGCCGCGCGGCATGGTGTCATGCGCGTAGCGGATCTCAAGCTGGGTGGCTTCGTGGATCATGTCCTGCGCCTGCTTCTGGAATTCGGCGGTCCACAGGTGCGGGTTTTCGATCTTGATCTGGTTGATCACGTCGATGCCGAAGTTCATGTGCATGGCTTCGTCGCGCATGATGTACTGGATCTGCTCGGAGGCGCCGATCATCTTGTTGCGACGGCCGAAGCTGAGCAGCTGCACGAAGCCGACATAGAAGAAGATGCCTTCGAACACGACGTAGAACGCGATCATGTCGCGCAGCAGGCGCTGATCCATTTCCGGCGTGCCGGTGTGGAAGTTCTCGTCCGCCAGGCTCTGCGTGTAGGGCAGGGACCACGCGGCCTTGTCGTGAATGGACGGGATCTCGCGATACATGTTGAAGACTTCGGCCTCGTCCAGGCCCAGGGATTCGATGATGTACTGGTAGGCGTGGGTGTGAATGGCCTCTTCAAACGCCTGGCGCAGGATGTACTGGCGGCACTCAGGGTTAGTGATGTGCTTGTAGACGGCGAGCACGAGGTTGTTGGCCACCAGCGAGTCGGCGGTGCTGAAGAAGCCGAGGCTGCGCTTGATGATGGTGCGCTCGTCTTCGGTCAGGCCCTTGGGATCGTTCCACAGCGCGATATCCGCGGCCATCTGGATTTCCTGCGGCATCCAGTGGTTGTTGCAGGCGGCGAGATACTTCTCCCAGGCCCACTTGTACTTGAAGGGCACGAGCTGATTGAGGTCAGCACGGCAGTTGATGATCTTCTTGTCGTCCACCTGGATGCGCTTGGCGCCCATGGTCACGTCCTCCAGGCCGGTGTAGCCCTGTTCGACCTTGGACTGCGTGGGCTTGAGGCGGAATTCGTCCGGCCCCGGAATGGGCGGAATGGCCGCCGGCTGCTTGACCGCAGCCATCACCACGGCGGGATGCGGTGCGTTGGTCGCGCGCGGCGCTGCGGCCGGCGTGGGCTTGGCGGCGGGGATTGCCGCTTCGTCGTCCCATGAAAGCATGTTGGTACTCCGTGTTTCTCAGTTTTGGACCGCGTGAACGCGGTCTGGATTCATTTTTTGCGCGTTAGTTGTGTAGCGCTACTTTGATCTTCGGTTATAGGGAGACTGATTCGTTGGCGAGAGAGATACACCAGCTTCGCTGGATTTCGAGTAAACGGCAGATTCTGATCTCCCAAGCTTTAGCCCTATGACGCGGGTTGGCGTGTTTTCTCTAGCCAATTGCTTCAGCTGACTAACGTCTTTGTCTGTCCAGGTAGTGCCGGAGTTGCGGGTTGATTTAGACATGGTCAACTCCTTTATTGGCAGGCCTCGCAGCCCGGATCAAGGATCGAGCAGACATTGGCGCCCGACACGTCCGTGGCCGCGCGCGGCATGGTGATGGGGCCCGAGGCCGCCTTGGCGTTCATGTTCTCATCGCCACTGCCAGCCCCACCGCCCACCTTGTTGAGGCGGCCGTCGGTGATGGTGGTCTTCTCGGCGTGCGTGGCGCCCAGGGTGCGCAGGTAGTAGGTGGTCTTGAGACCAGTCAGCCAAGCGTGGCGATACAGGTCGTCCAGCTTCTTGCCGCTGGGCGCTGCCATGTACAGGTTCAGCGACTGCGACTGATCAATCCACTTCTGGCGACGGCTGCCGGCATCCACCAGGCGCTTGGAGTCAACTTCAAACGCGCACTTGTAGATCTCCTTGAGATCATGCGGCACGCGGTCGATCTGCTGCACCGAACCGTCGTAGTACTTGAGGTCGTGCGCCATCACCTCGTCCCACAGGCCAAGGGCTTTGAGGTCGTTGGCGAGGTATTCATTAATGACGGTGAATTCGCCGGACAGGTTGGACTTCACGTACAGATTGCTGAACGGCGGTTCGATCGACTGCGACACGCCGGTGATGTTGGCGATGGTCGCGGTGGGCGCGATCGCCATGCAGTTGGAGTTGCGCATGCCTACGCTCTGCACGCGCACGCGCAGCGCATCCCAGTCATAACGGCCGCACTGCGAACGATCCTGGCGCAGGTACTGGTTGCCGCGCGCCTCAGCCAGCAGATTGATGGAGTCGATGGGCAGGATGCCCTTGTCCCACAGCGAGCCCTTGAAGCTGGAATAGGCGCCGCGCTCGTCGGCCAGATTGGTGCTGGCCTTGATGGTGAAGTAGCTGATGGCCTCCATGGACTCGTCAGCGAACTTGATCGCGGCGTCTGACTCGTAGGCCAGACGCAGCTTGTACAGGGCGTCCTGGAAGCCCATCACACCCAGGCCCACCGGACGGTGGCGCAGGTTGGAATTGCGTGCGGTGGCGACCGAGTAGTAGTTGTACTCGATGACGTTATCCAGCATGCGCAGCGCAGTGTTGATAGTGCGCTCCAGCTTGGCCTCATCCAGCTTGCCGTCCACGATGTGCGCCGGCAGGTTCACCGAACCCAGGTTGCACACCGCGATTTCCTGGCCGGCCTTGGTGTTGAGCGTGATCTCGGTGCAGAGATTGGAGCTGTGCACCACGCCGGCGTGCTGCTGCGGGCTGCGCAGATTGCACGGGTCCTTGAACGTGACCCAGGGATGGCCGGTTTCAAACAGCATGCTCAGCATCTTGCGCCACAGGTTCAGCGCCGGCAGGCGCTTGAAATTCTGGATGCGGCCTTCGTCGGCGAGCTTCTCGTAGGCAGTGTAACGCTCTTCGAACGCAGCACCGATGAGGTCGTGCAGGTCCGGTGTTTCCTCGGGCGAGAAAAGAGTCCACTGGCCTTCTTCCATGACGCGCTTCATGAACAGGTCCGGCACCCAGTTGGCGGTGTCGATGTCATGGCAGCGGCGGCGGTCGTCGCCGGTGTTCTTGCGCAGGTCGAGGAATTCCTCGATATCGCGGTGCCAGGTTTCCAGGTAGGCGCACAGCGCGCCCTTGCGCTTGCCGCCCTGGTTCACGGCGACGGCCGTGTCGTTCGCAACTTTCAGGAAGGGCACGACGCCATTGGACTTGCCATTGGTGCCCTTGATGTAGCCGCCCATGCCGCGCACCGGCGTCCAGTCGTTGCCGAGACCGCCGGCGAATTTGCTCAGCATCGCGTTGTCGTGGATCGCGCCGAAGATGCCGTGCAGGTCGTCTGGCACCTGGGTGAGATAACAGGAAGAGAGCTGCGGGCGCAGCGTGCCGCTGTTGAACAGCGTGGGCGTGCTGCTCATGAAGTCGAAGCTCGACAGCAGCTTGTAGAACTCGATGGCGCGGGTTTCGCGGTCGATCTCGTTCATCGCCAGTCCCATGGACACGCGCATGAAGAAGGCCTGTGGCAGCTCGAAGCGCACGCGGTTCGAGTGAATGAAGTAGCGGTCGTACAGCGTCTGCAAGCCCAGGTAATCGAACTTGGCGTCGCGTTCCGGAAGCAGTGCCTTGCCCAGCGTGTCCAGGTCGAACAGGCACAGCTTGGGGTCCACCAGCTCCAGCTCGGCAGCCTTGTGGATGTAGTCGCGGAAGTAGTCGGCGTACAGGCCCTTCATGTCCTCGAAGGTGGGGCGCGTCATCGGCTCGCCCAGGAACTTCAGCGCCTCGTGGCGCATGGCGTCCAGCAGCAGGCGGGCGGAGACGTAGGTGTAGTTGGGCTCTTTCTCGATGCGCGCGCGGGCAGCCAGGGTCAGGGCCTGGCTCAGCTCAGCCTCGGGAATACCGTCGTACAGATCACGCAGCGCCGCGGCGACGATCTCTTCACCGTTGACGCCGGTCAGGCCGACGCAGGCTTCAGCGGTCAGGCGATGCATGCGCGGCTCATCCAGCGGCACGATGGAGCCGTCGTCCAGCTTCACATTGAGTGCAGTCTTGGCAACCAGCGACGAGGGCTGCTTGGCGGCCTCGGCCGCACGCTCCTGAGCGCGCTCAGCGCGATACAGCACATAGCTGCGCGCCACCTTGTGCTCGCCGGCGCGCATCAGCGCCAGTTCGACCTGATCCTGGATGTCCTCGATGTGCAGAGTGCCCCCGCCGTTGAGATGACGCGTCAGCGCCTGCTCAACCTGCTGGGACAGCGTCTTGACCAACTCACGCACGCGCGAGCTGGCGGCGGCCTGGCCGCCCTCCACCGCGAGAAAGGCCTTGGTCAGCGCGATGGTGATCTTGGAGGCATCGAAGCTGGTGAGCTTGCCGTTGCGGCGGATGACCTTGATACCACCCGGTGCCGTTGCTGCGAGTTCCGCCGTGCTCGGTGCTGCCGATGTCTGGCTTCGGCGGATTTCGTTGCTTGTGGCCCCTGTTTCGGTGGTCTGCAGATTCATTTTTTGTTCCCCTTCTTTTAACGATGTGATAGCGGGGCACCGATGATCGATGCGGTCGTAATTGAATTTGCCAAGACCTCGTGGCGCGAGAACGCAGCGACAGCAGGGCCTGGATCCTTCGGCAAGGCTTGAATTCGGTGGCTCGCGACGTCTGTAAGCGCTTTAGGCTACTCGCGGCGTCCGGTGGGCAGCTACCGTCCGATAACAATATCTAGTGGTTTTGAGGTGGGTCAACCCCAACATTCTGTGGTCAAGCCTGTGCATGAGAGGTGACCAAGGTGTGCGCGGCCTGTGGATGGATGCGCTAAGTGCCGGGTCTCAAAAAGGGTTTGCACCTCTGAATAAAGTCTCACCGGATGCCGACGAACCATCGTGAGTCGATGCAGCGCAATGCCGTATGGTCGGAGTAAGCGCCCAGAATATCTATGGAAAAAAGCGCGAAAACAGAGCCATGCAAAATAATCTGAAGATGTTTTCGAGGGTGGGATTGATGTGATTAAAAGTAGACTTTTATTGGAACAAGTTAGCTAAACACACATACGCTAGACCTGTCCGCGCGGCCAACCCCATTTCCACTCTTTTTCCGGATCTGCCCGCGTCATTACATGCCTGATCTGACATTAGTTTTTCGCACTCGCACCGAGGTCAGGCACGCCCCATCGATTCCGATTCGCCTCATTTAATGAGGGCCTCAGCAAGCAATACGGCAAAAGGTCGGAGGATTCAGTCTCTACTTGGTGAGTTCGGTCCTTGGACCCCAACCACAATCGCAGATCAATAAAAAAGCCCGGCGGAGTGACCCCGCCGGGCTTGAATTCACCGCTTAGGAATTATTCGAGCACGCGGAACTCGACGCGACGGTTTTCTTCCTGACCTTCCGGCGTCTCATTGGTCGCAATCGGCTGCGACTCACCGTAGCCCACCGGCGTCATGCGGTTGGACACGATGCCGCGACCGGCCAGATAGCGCTTGACCGAGTTGGAACGGCGCTCCGAAAGGCCCAGGTTGTAGGCGTCCGTACCGAGCGAGTCGGTGTGGCCCTGCACTTCGACCGACACATCCGGATAGGCCGCCATGGTGTCGGCGACGTCGTTCAAGATCAGCTCCGCGGCCTTGGTCAGCTTGTCGGAATCGAACTCGAACTTCACGCCGCGCAACACGAAGCGCTGATCCAGCGCACAACCGTTAGCGTCAACCGCTTCGCCCGGACGCGGCTTGCGGCAATCGCCCACCAGCGCGCAACCATTCGGCAGCACCTTCAGGCCAGGCGGCGTGTTCGGGCACTCGTCAAGGTGGTCGGGAATGCCGTCACCATCGCTGTCCAGCGGGCAACCATCCGGACCCACAGCCAGCCCCGGCGGGGAATCCGGGCACTTGTCGAGGTGATCAGGAATGCCATCGCCGTCCTTGTCGGTGATCGGACAACCCTGCGCATCCACCGCTACGCCGCGAGCCGAGCCAGGGCACTGGTCGAGGTAGTCAGGCACACCGTCGCCGTCGCTATCCAGCGGGCAGCCCTTGCTGTCAACCTTCACATTCGCCGGGGTGCCAGGGCACTGATCGAGATGATCAGGTACGCCGTCGCCGTCCGAATCAAACGGGCAGCCATTGGCGTCGACTGGCGAGCCGGGCGGGGTATTGGGGCACTTGTCGAGGTAGTCGGGCACGCCGTCCTGATCCAGATCGATCGGACAGCCGTCCGAATACACCTGTACACCACGAGGCGTGTCCGGGCACTTGTCCTTGTTATTTGGAACGCCGTCGCCGTCGTCGTCGCCAGGATCGGCACCGAACTTGAAGCGCGCACCGGCGGTGGTAGTCCAGGCGTAGAAGGTGTCTTCGGGAATGAAGGCACCGCCCTCAGCTGTGCCGTCTTCCTCGGAGATGAAGTCGAGGTTGTAGCGCGCTTCAAGGCGTAGATCCCAACGCTTGGACATAGGGATGAACAAACCACCGCCCAAACCTATGCCAGCGCCAGTCAGCGTTTCCTCCAGGAACGAGATGCTGTGGAAATTGACGTTGGCGATCACGTACGGACGAACCGTAGTGGTTTCGCCGGTGAGCGTTCCGATCAGGTTGAAGCCGCCGACGAAGCGTTCGTAGTCATTACCCTCGGGGATCGGAATTTCCCCCGACACATCGAGTGATCCGTATCCAACTTCGAATTCGATGCCGAAATTCGCGTTGAGGGAGCGCCCGACAGCGATCAGGGCCTGAGGCCCGAAATCACTATCTGCATAGATTCCGCCGATAGAGGGCGAGAAGTACCAACGCGTGTCGGCCTCCTCGGCCTGCGCCAGCGCCGTCGTAGCCGTCGCAACCATCGCGAGCCCGACGACCCACTTGAACGGTTTCAACATTCCTTTGCTCCCCATCGACCTTGATCTTTCGTTAATGACGGCATTCATGCCGACTCTAGTCACCGCATCCTGCATCAGCAACGCGGGACGCCTCTACCCCAGGAAAACCATGGCGACCACTCCTTGCCCCATTACGCCATGAGTCTCATGATGCTTCGATTATGCTGATGCCGCGTTGAGACGTAAACAACACCGGGCAAACTATTTTCGCGGCCGGGACTTGTTTGCGATGCTAAAGGGGGCCTGATCGAAGCCCGGGGGCTTGCGAGGCGGGAGGCCTGAACCGTAGCAACCGCACCGATAGTGAGGCACCTGCGGCGGCCACGGGGCAGCAGGATTTTCCGCTGTCGATCAGAATTGACCCGGTCAAAGTGTCGCGACAACCGTCGGGGATGGCACAGGCACGCTGGGTTCGGCGCGCGTTTTGCGTTTCGATCTGGGTGCCATGAGACTACGCGTAAGAAAGTTGAAGCTTTTCGCACGGCAATCGGATTATGATTCCGGGAGGCGGTCGCTCACAGGGTGGCCTGCATTCGTGTAAGTGGTGAACTGAACAAACAGGGAGACGGCGGAGATGAAGCGTTTTCGAACTATCTTGGCGGCGTTAACCGCCCTCATGATCGGCGGCTGCGGGGGCGACAGCATCCAGAGTCCGGACTTCACTCAAGTCCTGCTGGATCTCGCGGTCTCTCCGCAGAATCAGAATGTGCCGCAAGGGCGCACGCAGCAGTACACCGCTTTGGCGCGGTATAGCCTGCCGCCGGGTTCTAATCCTGCGTCTGAGACGCGCCCTATAGAAAATGTGACGTGGAGCAGCAGCGACACGACCCGGGTCACCATCGATTCGGCGACCGGTCTGGCAACTGTTCTGCCGAACGCGCCCATTGGTCAGGTGACGATCAGGGCCACCGCCGAAGATGCGGAAGGCACCGCCACATTGAATGTAGTTGGTGCTGTGGTGGACTCTCTCATTATCACGCTGGAAGGGCAGACCACGCCAGCACCGGACCAAATCATTCCGGTGGATGCGGGTATTAGATTCCAGGCCAGGGCCACCCTTTCGAACGGCCAGTCTTCACTGACGTCGGTGAATTGGACCGCTACCAATTCGCCGGTTGTGCTTACGATAGACGCGGGCCCTGCCAATTCGACTGAAGCTGTCGCACGTGCTCAGGGTGTTTCCGTCATCACGGCCACGTCCGTGGAAGATCCGAGACTAACCGACACGGTGCAGGTGAATGTCCGTCCCTTTATCCAGAGCGTGAACATTGCTCCGGACCCAGCTTCAACCCCGCTTGGACGCCCGCTGCAGTTCACGGCTACCGGTCGTTTGAAATTTTCGGCAACGGATATCAGAGATGGCCAGCCGATTTTGTCCGGCCTGCAGTGGTCAGTGGCCAACAACCCCCCGACTCAGGGCGGAAGCCCCGCGACCGTTGCTACCATCAACCCGGATTCGGGCCTCGCGGTTGGCCAGCGTGTGGGCACCGCCACGGTCACGGCGGTCGCTACTTCGACGATCGAGGGTGGGCAATCCGATACCGCGGCGCTCACCATCACGCCGCCGGTCATCGACCGGCTTGAGATTGCCGGTCCTGACGCGGTGTGCCTCAATTTCGGAATTCCGCTGACTGCCGAAGCGGTGCTGACCAACAATCAGCGCACAGTGCAGTTGGTCCAATGGTCCGCAACCCCGGCCGGCATTCTGTCGTTCGATCCCACTACAGGTGGAATGACAACGGCGACCGGTGTGACAGCCGGCACCGCGACTGTCAGTGCGTTGGCGGTGGATCTGAATGGCAGCCCGGTACTCGATCCGGATGGTCAGCAGTTGACCGACACTGCTACCGTGAATGTTGTGACCACGGGCGCCGCTTGCGATCTCAGCAATTTGCCCCTTGTCATACGGCCACTGGACGCTACCGTGCGCGTGAACGGAACGCGCACCTTCAGAGCCGGTGTGCTTAACGCTAGCGGCGACTTGATCACTCAGCCTGCAACTTTCGCAAGCAGTAACACCGCCGTTGCAACCTTCGCCAACCCGAACAACGGTGTGGCGCGGGGTGAGGCCATTGGCGCCACCACGATCACGGCGACGCGCACCGCCAACGGCGCAACCGCCAGCACCACCTTGCGGGTTACGAATGACGTTTGCACGACGCCCTTCCTTGCTTCGCAGGGCGCCATACCGCGGACGGATAGGGATCCTATAGCTTGCGCACTTTGCTCGGTGGACGATCCGATCAACGTCATTGACGGAGTGCCGGGGACGTTTGCGACCCTCAACGTTCCGCTCGCGCTGCTGGGCGGCAATGTGAGTGTCGGCGCCGAACTTCCTCCTGCTGCGGCACCTTTTGCCGGTGGTGACAATGCTGGATTTGTCATTGCGCGTCCGGTGGGAACGCTGGTGCTGGCGGAAGTCCTTTCGCAGATTCAGGTCAGCACTGTGCTCAACGGTGTTCGGCAGGAGATCAGCACCGGTCCTATCCTGCCAACCAACCCGCTGATCCCGCTGCCGCTGCGGGTCGATCTGCTTGGCCTGGCGGTCAATGGCGAATACGATCTGGCCCTCGTAACGGTGAAGCCGACGGCTCCCTACGATGGAATCGATCTGAGCTTCAATTCTGGCGTGGCAACTGCATTGTCCAATGTGCTGGTGTTCGATGCCTGCGCCGCTGCAGAACTACCGCAAGCCAATGATTTGGTGGCTGTGGAGCGCATCGAGCCACTGACATCCACGCTCGCTATCGGTGCCTCGCGCGACTACGTGCTGCTGGGCCGTTACAGTGACAACAGCATTGCTCCGATTCCTGATGCGGATGTTGTCTGGGATTCGAGCAGCGACGCGACGGCCACCGTGGCGCCCAACGGCTTGGTGACGGGTGTCGCGGCGGGTAACGCTAGCATCACTGCTGAGCTCAGCGAAGACGTTCCGGTCGAAGTCACTCAGCGGACGGCAACGGCGTCTGTGACGGTGATTCCGAACGTCTGCACCGAGCCGCTGCTGGCCAGCGATACGCCGGCGGCCACGATCACGAGCGATACTTTCGGGATTCCAGTCCTCGGATGCCTCTTCTGTAGCTCTGGCACCCCGTCGAACGTGATTGATGATCAGCCCGCGACATTCGGTACGCTGACCGCGCCGGTCGGCTTGCTGAACTCAGGCATATCACTGACGGTGGCGGCAAATCAGACGCTGGCACCTGCGACACCCAATGCGGCAGGCTTCATCGTCTCGCGTCCCTCCGGCCTGCTGTTGGCCGAGCTGTTGTCGAGTATCCAGGTGCAGACCTTGAATAATGGCGTAGTGCAGAACTCTTCAGGTGGAGTTATTCCGCTTCGTCTGGATCTGCTGGGTGTGGATCTCCTCGGTGCGGATCAGGCTCTGGTCTCGGTACCGACCACGGGGAGCTTCGATGCAATCCGCCTGGTCTTCAACAGCGGATTGTTGTCAGCGAACCTGGGCAATAACGCGACAATCAATGTGTTCCGCGCTTGCAGCTCGGTGACGGTACCTACGCTACCGGCGCCGTAAGTAGCGCAGCAGTTCTGAATGGGGGCTCTTCGGAGCCCCCATTTTTTTGCGTTTCAGGTTGCGCTGTTCGTTTGTCGATAAGTTTCGGTCTGAGCCAGCTCCTTTGATTCATGTGTACGTTGTGCATACAATAAGTCTATGCACTACGAGTGGGACGAAGCCAAGCGGCAGGAAAACATCCGCAAGCACGGTGTAGATTTTGCGGATGCCGTCGGGGCGCTGGAAGATCCGTTTGGACTTACCCGCGACGATCCCTCCTCCGTGGGAGATGCTCGTTTCGTAACCCTGGGTCGTGGCTAGAACCTATCTCAAATTCGTTTGAGCAGAACTGACATAGCGGCGAGCTGGACGAAGCCGAGGAAGTTTTCGGCGTAGAACTCCCAGCGCACGAGCAGTC
>JBQTJH010000141.1:0-3647 GCA_052387335.1 Panacagrimonas sp.
GAGCAGGCCGCTGGCCTGCGAACGCACGGTGGCGCCCGCATAAATCTTGGCGCCGTGTACCAGTCCGCGCGCACCGGGTTCGCGCCGCGTCTGAAACGGAATCACGTGCGGATTGGTCTGGCTGACAATGAAATGATTGACGTTGTGCAGACGGCGCAGACGTAGCATCGGCAGGTCGGACTTCAGCGAGCCGTCACTCCAGCGCAGTTGCGGCATCCAGGGCACGCGCTCGCCGGTTTCATCGCGTGTCATCAACAGCACGGGGGGAAACAGGATCGGAACGGCGCAGCTGGCAAGCACCGCTTCGCGCAGGTACAGGTACGGGAAGGTCAGGTAATTGAGCAGGCGTGGCGGCTGATTGGCGCCCGCCGGCGATACGGTGATGTTGACGATACGACCGGAGAGTTTGTAGGCCTCGTCAAAACTCAGATCACGCACATTCTTGGCAATGGCGCGACGTAGCTGGCTCTGATCCATTACCGCGCGTCGCTGCCACATCTGCTTGAAATTGAGGATGCGCCAGAAGTGGTAATAGGCGCTCTCCGGATCGAGCAGGTCTTCCAGGTCATCCGGGCTGCGTGTGCCGACGGTTGCCGCCACCACGCTGCCGGCGCTGGAACCTGACATGACCACCGGCAGCACGTTTTCCCGAAACAGCGCCTTGACCACGCCCACGTGGAATAAACCCAAGGTTGCTCCGCCAGACAGCATCAGCGCCGAACGTCCGTAGGACTGCGCGGTCTCGCGAAAAAATTTCTGCTTCTCGGCCTCCGGAAAATCCGGATGCTCGACCTCACTGAGTTCTTCCAGCGCGCTGCACACCTCCGAGACATATTCCGTGATCAGCTGCTTGGTACCGACGCGCGCATGACGCCCAAACAGCTCCGGATTGCCGGTGTTGGCCAGATTCCAGTGCAGGCCCTGGCGCAGATGATGCGCCAGACGCGACACCAGGCCTTCTTCACGGAACGTGCGGATCTGGCGCAGGCGCGAACGGATCAGACGCCAGTCGAACAGGTCACAGGCTTCGTCCTGCTTCCATTCATCGCGACCGTCCAGCCGATCAAGTTCACACGCCGCCTCGCGCCAGCCGCGGTAATCGACAGCCTGGGCCAGGGCACGGTGCGCTTCGCGCTGCTTGCGATCCAAAGGCGACTCCTTGAGCAATGGCGGGGTTCGAACCCGGCCAATGGTCGTCTATCGTCCAAGACCTGAGCAAACTTGAGCGCCACTCGCTGCACCGGGCGCGGGCAGCAGATGCACGGGCTGCCGCTACACTCTGGCGCATCCTTCATCAGTCTTACCGCCTTCCAACGCATGAACCCCGCCCTCAAGGCCGCGCAGAACGCGCAGAACGCGCTCAACGGCATCATCCTGGGCAAGGAGGCGCAATTGAAACTGGCGCTGACCTGCCTGCTGGCCCGCGGTCATCTGCTGATCGAGGACATTCCCGGTGTCGGCAAGACCACCTTGGCGCTGGCCCTGGCGCGCGTGCTCGGACTGGATTTTCAGCGCGTGCAGTTCACCTCCGATTTGTTGCCGGCGGACATTCTGGGCGTGTCGATCTTCGAGCAGGCCGGTGGCGTGTTCCGCTTTCATCCCGGTCCCATTTTTTCGCAGCTGGTCTTGGCCGATGAGGTCAATCGCGCCAGTCCGAAGACGCAGTCGGCCCTGTTGGAGGCGATGGAAGAGCGCCAGGTCACGGTGGACGGCGAAACCCGGCGCCTGCCTGATCCCTTCTTTGTGATCGCCACGCAGAACCCGGCGCATCAGATCGGCGTGTTCCCGCTGCCTGAATCGCAGCTCGACCGATTCCTCATGCGCCTGTCGCTGGGCTATCCCTCGGTCATTGCTGAGCGCGCGCTGCTGATGGAGCGTGATCGCCGTGATCTGCTGCTGGAACTGAAGCCCTCGCTGCGCCCGGAGGATCTGGTCGCCTTGCAGAATCAGGCGCGCGACGTTCGTACCGCACCGGCGCTGATCGAATACATCCTGGCGCTGCTGCGTGCCACGCGCGAGCACGCCGGCCTGCGTCAGGGGCTGTCGCCGCGCGCAGGACTGGCTCTGCGTCGCGCGGCGCAGGCCTTCGCCTTTCTCGACGGACGCAGCGCGGTGATTCCGGAGGACGTGCAGGCGGTGTTTGCAGCCTGCGTCGGGCATCGCCTGCTAGCCGCCACGGAAGCCAACGGCGGCGCGCCCGCGGCGGAAGAAATTCTGGCGGGCGTGGCCATTCCCTGAGCGCAACGATGCGTCCGTGGCTGATTCTGAAAATCTTGCTGCACCCGCTACGCTGGGCGCAGGCACGCATCGATGCCTGGGTGCTGGCGCGCGTGATCAAGCAGCCGGGGCCGGTGCGCGTGCAGCGCAATCGTATCTACATCGTGCCGACGCGCTTCGGCTGGGGCTTCATGCTGATGTGCCTGGTGATGCTGCTAGGCGCGATGAACTACTCCAACAGCATGGCGTTCGCGCTGTGCTTTCTGCTGTTCGGCCTGGGCTTGGTGTGCATGCACCACACGCACGGCAACCTGGTGAACATACAGATGCGCGCCGGTCGCGCCCGACCGGTGTATGTCGGCGAGGTCGCGCACTTCGAGATCTTCATCGACAACGCCGCGCCGCGCATGCGCTACGCGCTGGCCTCGGGCTGGGCACGCCACACCGACTCCGCACCGGTTTGCGACGTGCCAGCCCAGGGATTCAGCAGCATCCGTCTGCCGGTCAGCGCCGCGCGACGAGGCTGGCTGGACGCGGGCATTTTTTCCATCAGCACCGAATTCCCGCTGGGTCTGTTCCACGCCTGGACCTGGACCCAGCTGGACATGCGCTGCCTGGTGTTTCCACGTCCGGCGCTGCCGGGTCATGCGCCGCCGCAGAGCGCGGGCCAGGGCGGCAGCGTCGGCGTGGGACGCAGCGGTCAGGATGAGTTCGCCGGACTGCGCAGCTATCAGCGCGGCGACACCTTGCACAGCATTCACTGGAAGAGTCTGCCGAAGTCGCACACGCCCATGGTCAAGCAGTTCAGCGAAACGGTGGAACGCGCGCTGTGGCTGGACTGGATCAACACGCCGGGCGCGGATACCGAAGCGCGCCTGTCCCAGCTCACGCGCTGGATTCTCGATGCCGAGGCCGAGAACCGCAGCTATGGCCTGCGTCTGCCAGGTCTGGTGTTGCCGCCGGGGCATGGCGAGCCGCATCACTTCGAGTGTCTCAAGGCGCTCGCGCTGTTCGAGCGGTCGTGATCGCACATCGACACTCTGAGGCGAGCCTTGAGAGCGTGGGCACAAGCGCCGCGCGAACGGCTCATTCCGGCGACACGCTCGCGTTTGCTCAGCGGGGCCGGGCATGACCGATTACCTGCCGCATCGCGCCCTGCTGCGTCTGCTGATGATTCTGGCGCTGGTGATTGCGCCGCATCTGCTACGGCTGCCGCCTTGGGAAAGTGCGGCGGTGGCGGCGCTGATCCTGTGGCGCGCGCTGGCCTCATCGCGTCAGTGGTCGCTGCCGCCGCAATGGTTGAAGCTGATGCTGGCATTTCTCGCGGCCTCGGCGGTGTACCTGTCCTACGGCCGCGTCACCGGCCAGAACGCCGGCATCGCACTGCTGGTACTGATGCTGGCGCTCAAGCTCACCGAGATGCGCTCGCG
>JBQTJH010000142.1:0-11068 GCA_052387335.1 Panacagrimonas sp.
CCAGGGTCTGCCCGGCCGCGAGCTTGTAATCCTGGACGCCGGAGTGCGTGTCCAGCACCAGTTCGCCGCCGTAGTAGTCCGCGGGCGCCGTGAGGAACAGGGTGACGGCAAGATCGCTGCGGATCGGCGCGTTCGTGCCCATCAGCGCGTCGTCCACATGCGTGCCGTAGCCCATGCCGGGCTGGTAGCGGGAGAACAAGGGCGTGCGTATCCGAGACGGCAGGGCCGCAGCCTGAAACAGGGGATGACCGTGCAGGGCCTGCAACACCCGCTGTCCGGCCTGTTCGTGCACGGTCTGCAGGTTGTGCTTGAGCCCCTGCGCGTGCCAGCCCGCCGTGGTCTTGCCGGAGCTGAAGCTCGCGTCGGCCAGCCAGGCACGAACCGCACGCAGGGCTTCGTCGTCGAGCACGGCGTCGAGACACAAATTCATTACTAGGACCAACGTGGAATGACGCAACAACATATCAAGCTCTGGACGCGCGTCGGTGGCTTCAGCTGTCTGGCCATCTCCAGCGTCGCCGCGGCCGAGGCGCCGCAGCGCGACGGTTCCAGCGCCGGCAGCTGGATGGTGGCGCAGGGAGGTGAGGGCGGTGAAGCGGGCGAGGCGCCGTCGTCGTATCGCCTGCTGTCCAGTGATCCCAAGGTCTACGCCTTTGATGTGCGCGCCCAGGTGCAGCACTACGCGCGGCTGGTGCACGCCAGCTATCGCGAGTCGGCGACGCGCGCTGCGCAGATGCAGCAGTCGATTCAGGCCCTGCTCCGGCAGCCCAGCGCGCAGAGTCTGGCGACGGCGCGCGAGAGCTGGGTGGCCGCGCGACCGGCGTATCTGGTCACGGAAGTGTTCCGCTTTTACGACGGGCCCATCGACATCACAGCCGACGGTGCGCCCGGTCCGGAGAGCCGCATCAATGCCTGGCCGCTCAACGAGGCCTATATCGACGCGGTGCGCGGTCAGCCGCGCAGCGGCATCGTCTGGGACACGCAACTGCCGCTGACGCGCGAATCGATTCTGTCGCGCGATCAGGTCAGCGACGAGGCCGATGTCACCACCGGCTGGCACGCCATTGAATTTCTTCTGTGGGGCCAGGATTTCAACGCGGCGGGTCCGGGCGACCGGCCTTTCACGGACTACGTCGCCGGCAAGCCGGACACCGATCGGCGGCGGCTGTATCTGGCGACCGTCACGGAAATGCTCGTAGCGGATCTGCGTGCGCTGGAAGCCGCCTGGGCTCCGGACGCGGACAATTATCGGCGGCGCTTTGTGGAGCTGGAACCGCGCGAGGCGCTGGGGCGTGCGGTGAACGGCATGGCCAATCTGGCGGCGCATGAACTGGCGACGGAGCGCCTGTCAGTGGCACTGGACAGCGGCGATCAGGAAGACGAGCACAGTTGTTTCTCCGACACCACGCATCAGGATCATCTTTACGATCTGCGCGGCATTCACAACGTCTGGCTCGGCGGCGCGGGACCCGAGCCACATGCCGACAGTCTCAGCGCCTTGCTGCACAAGCTCGATCCGGCCATGGCCGCGCGCACTGATGATCTGTTTGCGCAGGCCTTGGCCGCGGTGGCCACCATGGACCCACCCTTTGACAGCATCCTGCGCTCGCCCGCGGATAGCCCGCAGCGACAGCGCGCGGAAGCCGCGGTCAGCGCGTTCCAGGCGCTGGGTGCGCAGCTGGCGCGTGTGGGTCAGCGGCTCGGGGTGCTGGTGATCGTGCCGGGACTGGCGCCGATTCCTACATGAAGGCAGGGCCACAGGTGATGGTGGCGGTGCTTGCGCTGCTGGTGACGCAGGCCGCTGCCGATACGCTGAGCTTCACGCCGCTGGGAGAGCGCCTGGGCGGCGACACCAGCCGCCCCGCCTTCGGCCAGACCGCGTTCGCGCTGCCGGCACCGAATCTGGACGCCAAGCAATTGCGCGACTTTGCCTTCGGCAATCGTCTGTTCAACACCAACTGGGTGCAGGCCGGCAGTTCCACCGAGAGCTTCGATGGGCTGGGGCCGCTGTTCAGTCGCGTGTCCTGCTCGGGCTGCCATGTGCGGGACGGTCGCGGACGGCCGCCGGAGCCGGGCGAGGCGATGGACTCGATGCTGCTGCGCGTCTCGATACCGGGTCGCGATGCGCACGGCGGTCCGCGCGCCCATCCGGCCTATGGCGATCAGATTCAGGATCGCGCCATTGCCGGCGTCGCGCCGGAAGCGCGCGTGCGCATCGAGTGGCAGGAACAGGTGGGCCGTTATGCCGACGGTGAAGCTTTCAGCCTGCGACGGCCACTGATCCGGGTCGATCAGGCCGCCTACGGAGCGCTGGGTACAGAGGTGCTGAGCTCGCCGCGAGTGGCGCAGCACATGATCGGACTGGGGCTGCTGGAGGCCATTCCCGAGGCCACCCTGATGGCACTGGCCGACCCTGAGGATGGCGACGGCGACGGGATATCCGGTCGCGCCAATCGCGTCTGGGACGCGGCACGCAAGGCCACCGTCATGGGCCGCTTCGGCTGGAAGTCGAATCAACCGAACCTGCGTCAGCAGCTGGCGGCGGCTGCAGCCGGCGACATCGGCATCGTCAGCGACTTAATGCCTCAGGACGCCTGCACGCCGGCGCAGACCGCTTGTATCAAAGCGCCTTCGGGCGGCGCGCCGGAGATCAGCGAGACCTTCATCGACAAGCTCTTGTTGTATTCGCGCGCGCTTGCGGTGCCGAATCGACGCGATGTGACCGACCCCGCCGTGATCCGCGGCGAGCGTCTATTCCATCAAGCGCAATGCGCGCGCTGCCATACGCCGAGCCTGAAAACCGGTGAGCACGAACTTGCCGCGCTGGCGCAACAGACCGTGCACCCGTTCACCGATCTGCTGCTGCACGACATGGGTGAAGGTCTGGCCGATGGACGACCGGATTTTGAAGCCGATGGTCGTGAGTGGCGCACGGCGCCGCTATGGGGGCTGGGTCTGATCCACACCGTCAACGGTCATGAACTCCTGCTGCATGATGGTCGTGCGCGCGGCGTGGCCGAAGCCATTCTCTGGCATGGCGGTGAAGCGCAGGCGGCGCGCGAAATATTTCGCACGCTGCCGCGCGATCAGCGCGATGACTTGCTCGCGTTTCTGCGATCGCTCTAGATGCGGACAGCGGCGGCGCAAGCTGAGTGATCAGCCCGTCACCGGTGGGTGAGTCACGCCGGCAGCGACACGCTGACGCGCGCGCCATTCCAGTCTGATGTGCCCAGCTCGATCTTGCCCTCATAGGCCTTGACCACCTCGTACACCGCGGCCAGGCCGATGCCTTGACCCGGCTGCTGCGTATCGGCGCGCACGCCACGTTGCAGCAGGTCCTGAGCCTGAGGTGGAAAGCCGGGGCCGTTGTCGTCGATCTGGATTACCGCATCACGTCCATCGCGACGAAAGCGTACGCGCACCCGTGTTGCGCCGTACTTGCAGGCGTTGTCCAGCAGATTGCCCAGCAGTTCGAACAGATCGCCGGCATCGGCGCGCATCTTGAAATTGGGCGGGACTTCGCGAATGAACTCGACGCGGCGATCCGCGTAGACCTTGCTCAGCGCCTGCTGGATTTTTTCCGTGATCGGGCCGGGCGCGACCGGCTCGGCAAGCGTTCGCCGTCCAGCGGTTGCAGCCTTGCGCAACTGGTAGTCGGTGATCTGCTGCATCAGCCCGAGCTGTTCGCGTAGCAGGCGACGCGGCTCATCTGACATGCGCGCGTCGTCGGTGATGCCGTTGAGCACCGCCATCGGTGTTTTCAGACTGTGGGCCAGATCGCCGAGCGCGTTGCGATAGCGGGTCTGTTGATTGCGCTCGCTGCGGATCATCACATTGAGGCCTTCCGCTAGCGGCACCAGTTCGTCCGGGTAGCCGGTCTGAATCTCGGAGCGCTTGCCGCGCTCGATGTCTTCCAGCTCGCGTACCAGCCGGCGTAGCGGCACCAGGCCCCATTGCAAAACCAGATACTGAATCAGCAGCAAGCCGCCGGCCGCGGCGGCCAGCCACAGCCACAATTCGCGACGATAAGTGTTGAGCTGACGCTGATAGCTGGCGGTGTCTTCCAGCACGACGAAGGTATAGCGCTTCGGATCATCGGCCAGGTCAATCCAGCGCAGGCCGTAGCTGAGCGAAAACACCGCCGGCGAACGCAGCTGGTCGAACAGCCACTCACCGACGTCCGGCACCGGTGGGGATGGCATCTCCAGAAAGTCATTGGACGACCACACCAGCGAACGCTGTTCGTCGAACAGCGCTGCCTGCAGACCACTGGCGGCTTGCAGCAGTCGTCGATCAGAGATATCGCGCGACTCGACCGTGAGGTTGCCCTTGAGATCGGTGCGCGCCGCGGCCAGTAGCGAATAGATCAGGCCTTCCAGCTTGTCGCGCTGTGCCTGCAGGGTGCTGTCGCGGAACGCGCTGTCGAGAATGGCCGCGGTGAGGATGAAAAACGCCGCAAGCACCGCCGAAGCGGCGGTGAGCAATCGGGCGCGAAGCGAGGTCATGCCTCTATTGTAGGAGCGAGCGCTACAGCGACGGCGACCTTTTCAGAATGCGCCGTCGCCGCTGCATTCGCCGCCGACGCTTCGATTACGCGCGCGGCAAGTCCCAGCGATAGCCGCTGCCACGCAAGGTGGTGATGGGCGCGAGCGTGGCGTCGGGATCGAGCTTGGTGCGCAGGCGGCGGATGAACACCTCGATCACGTTGCTGTCGCGCTCGTCCTCTTCGGCATACAGATGTTCGGTCAGGGTCGACTTCGACACCACCTCGCCAGCGTGCAGGATCAGGTATTCCAGCACTTTGAATTCATAGGCGGTGAGTTCCACCGGGCGCTCGTTGACGGTCACGGTCTTGGCCGTGGTGTCCACCGTGACCGGGCCGCAGGTGAGCTGGGGCTGGGCCCAGCCACCCGAGCGACGCAGCAGCGCGCGCGCACGCGCCAGCAGTTCTTCGCGATGAAAGGGCTTGACCAGGTAATCGTCGGCGCCGGCCTCGAGGCCTTCCACCTTGCTCTGCCAGCCGTCGCGCGCAGTCAGGATCAGGATCGGGAAGCTGCGTCCGGCCTTGCGCGCGCCGCGGATGATGTCGATGCCGCTGGCGCCGGGAAGACCGAGGTCAACGATGGCGATATCCACCGGGTACTCGGTGGCCATGTACAGACCGTTCTCGCCGTCGGCGGCCTGATCCACGGCAAAGCCTTCATCGGCGAACATCTGGGTGACTTGCCCGCGCAGGTGCGGGTCGTCCTCAATCACGAGGGCTCGCATAGTTTTGGTTCTCGGTTAGCGGTTGGGGATGAACACGACGCGGACGTCGCCGTCGCGCAGCAGCTTCACTCGGTAGCCGTCGCCGGCAGGGTCAACGCTCAGTACGCGACCGCCGCCATAACGCATCTGCGCCTCGCGTGCGGCCTGTGATGCACTCATGCTGCTGACGCGGCGATCAATGAATGAGTCAGGCGGACGTCCGGCCTCCGGTGCTTCGAGTCCGCGAAATTCCTTGGGCCGCGCTGCAGCCGTGGGGGTCAGCACGGCACTGCCGAGGATCGCTGCCATCAGAAGAACGGGTCCGTACATCACCGGATTCTAGGGTCTATTGGGTGCGCTAGTAGCGCACTGGCCGCACGTCCACGCTCACCGGGATGCGCTCGCCCGGGTCGTAGGGCAGGGTGGTGTGGTAGGTGCGCCCGCCATAGCTATAGGTCACGTCGTAGGCCTCAATGCGTTGTTCGACTCGGTAGTCGGTGATGGTTTCGCAGCGTTCCTCGTAGCCGACGCGCTGCGCGCGCTCGTAAGGGCGTTGCTGGTTGTTCACCGCCACGCGCTGACCGACGCCAGCGCCGAGGATGGCGCCGACCGCAGTGGCCGCATCCCGACCGCGACCGCCACCCACCTGATGACCCGCGATGCCGCCGATGACCGCGCCGACCACAGCGCCGGCGGCGCCGTTGCTGAGCCAGGGTTCGTTGCTGCGATCTTCATAGACCACACGCTCGTCCCAGCACTCGCGGCGCGGTTCCTCGATGCGGACCTGGCGGTAGATGGGTTCGGCGGCCAGGACCTTGCCGTAGTCCTGATCCTCATGGGTGTAGCGATGCTTGGGGCCGGCCACCGCCTGCGTCGCGGCGAGGCTCACGGCAGCAATCAAGGGTAGGGCCAGCTTGTTCATCGAAATCTCCGGTTCAGGCCGGTTGAGGGGCGGCCCTGAGCGTGGAGATTAGGTTCGGGACATGAATTGACCCTGAAGCAACAGTGCCCTGTCAGCGTCGGCTGGTGGCAAAGCGTTTGAGGTTGGACGGCGTGAAGTAGGCGGGGTCCACTTCCCAGTCGTACTCGATGAGATCCTTCTCTTCGTTGGTCAGGTTCAGGATCACGTAGCGGCGCGATTGCAGGTCGTAGTGCACCTGCACGCCGTTGATCATCACCGGCACTTGCGGGAAGTTGACCGAGTGCGATTCCGAGTAGCGCCAGAACTGATCGCGCTCGTCGTAGATGTCCTGGGCCACGACCACCCAGGAGTCCTCATCCAGATAGAACACCCGCTTCTTGTACAGGTGCTTGATACCGCTACGCGACTCGGCCTCGATGACCCAGACGCGATGTTTCTCGAAGCGCGTGACTTCGGGGTTGATGTGGCCCTTGCCGATGATGTCCTTGTACTTGAGCTTGGGGTCGTAGATGGCGTAGCTGTTGTAGGGCACGATCATTTCGCGCTTGCCGAGCAGCTTGATGGTGTAGCGATCCAACGGACCATTGAACATGTCGATCTGGTCCTGCGTCATCAGGCCGTCAAAGGCCGGATTGTCGTAACCGACTTCGGCCACGCGCAGCACGCGCGCGCCCGCAATGAAGGACCACACACCCGTGCCCTTGGCCACACGATCCAGCGGGATATGCAGCAGGTAGGCGCCGCCGGCCTTGCTCGCCGGCGCCACCGTCTTGCTCATGGCGTAGAGGTTCTGATTGTCTAGCGTCTGCACCGTGGTCTTGGGGTCGTTGTAGACGAAGCTCAGTTCCACATAACTGCGCTCGGGCACGTAGTCGCCCGAGGTCGTGATCGCCGCTGCTGCCAGATAGCCGCGATACCCCCGGGTGTTGTAGCGCAGGATGTGATTCCACATCACCTCGGTGCCGTTGGCTGGAATCGGGAACGGAAAACCCTGCGCGGCACAGCAGAAGCCGTGGCCGGAATTGGTCAATTCAACTTCGGTTGCATTGCGCTTGGTGGCGGCCAGAAACCAGTCCGGATACGCAGCGCCGCGACGGCTCGGATAGACCTTGATGCGATAGGTATCCGGAAAGGTGCGCAGCAGTGCCTGCTGCCCCTGGGTCAGCAGGCCCAGGTATTGCGCCATGTTTTGCGCGGTGATGGTGTAGAGCGGCGCGTCCTTGCGATATGGATGGTCGCCGCGCTTGAACGCCGGATCGCGCAGCGGCGTCCAGGCCGGCACAGAAGCGTCGGCATTGGCGCCGGCCTCGCTGCCCATGGGCGTGAGCACGCCGCCGAGACGGGCGGCCTTGTCGGCAGTGACGCGCGCCTGTGCCGGCAAGCAGGCCAGCATCAGCAGCAGGGTGCGACATAGCCATCCCACGCGCATCGTCTTGCTCCTCAACCGAGGGTTGACGCCGCCGGATCTGCGTCCGGTCGAGCCCGCCGCCGCAACGCAGACTTACGTCGCGGGGGTCGTGGGTGTCAGCTTAACCGCGATGCCGTTGCGCAGGCTCTGCAGGCCCCGCACCACGATCTGTTCGTCGCCCTTGAGGCCGGAGAGCACTTCCAGTTCGCCGTTGCGGCGCTCGCCGATGCGGATTTCGCGCTCCATCGCACGGCCGTCCTGCACCGCATAGACAAAGGCCTGCGCACCGCGAACCTGCACCGCCTGCTCGGGCACGATCAGCGCCTGCGCCTTGCGCTCTACCACCAGGCGCACGCGCGCGAACAGGCCAGGACGCAGGCGCCCGTCAGCGTTGTCGAGCAAGGCGCGAGCGGCGAACGAGCGTGTCTCACCCGCGATGCGTGAATCGATGGCGTACAGCTCGGCTGCGAAGGATTCGCCCGGGTAGGCGTCCAGCTCTACCTGTACCGGCTGGCCCGGTCGGGTATCCGACAGCGCCAGCTCGGGCAGGCGGAACTCCAACTTGATGCGATCCAGATCTTCCAGCACCACCAAGTCCTGGCCGGGATTGACGTAATCGCCAACGGCCGCGCTGCGCAGGCCGATACGGCCGGAAAATGGAGCACGAATCACGGTCTTGTCCGCCTGCGCACGGGCCAGGCGCAGGGCGGCGGTGTCGGTGTCCAGCGCCGCGGTTGCAGTGTCGCGATCCGAGGTGGGGATGAGCTGGCGCGCGAACAGTTCCTCGGCGCGCTGGGCGTTGCGGGTCGATAGCACAACATTGGCCTGGGCCTGCGCGATCTGGGCGCGGTTGACCGAGTCATCCAGTTGAAACAGCAGCGATCCCTTCTCCACCTGCTGGCCTTCTTCAAAGCCGATGCGGGTGATGCGTCCGCTGATCTCGGGGCGGATGATCACGCTCTCGTCGGCGCGCAAAGAGCCCACCGTGGCCCAGCTGCGCTCGACCTCGCCCTTGCGCACCGGCTCCACCGCGACCGCAACGTCTGGCGCCGCGCCGCGCGGAGTTTCCGCTTCCGAAGAGGAACAAGCGATCAGGCTCAGCGCCAGTATCGCCAGCAGCGTGCAGCGAAGTCGGATAAATCCGGCAGACAAGCAGGGTGTTGAGGTCACAGGGAGAGAACAAGTAGGCGGAGGCAGAAGACAGACCCCGCGACAGGCTCAGGGTTCGCTTGCCGCAAGGCTGTCGCAAAGTTCGTCATTGTGTCGGTATCTCACGGAAACATCGCCCGTAGCCGCAGAGTAGCACTGGCGGTCGCAGCGGCGCCGCGCGCTTGCGCGACAATACGCGCCATGAATTCAACTATGGAAAGAGCCATGGGCTCGTCGGACAGCATCCAGCGTATTGCCCTGGTTGCCGGTGAGTTGTCGGGTGATCTACTCGGTGCCGCAATCGTGCGCGCGCTGCGGCAACGCTATCCGCAGGCGCAGATCTATGGCGTTGCGGGGCCGCGCATGATCGAAGCGGGCTGCGGAGCGATCGAATCCATCGAACAGCTATCGGTCATGGGTCTGGCCGAAGTGCTACCGGCCATTCCGCGCCTGCTCGGTCTGCGCGCCCGGCTGATTCGCCGCTTCACCACGGACCGGCCCGATGTAGTGATCGGTCTTGACGCGCCGGACTTTAATCTGGGCCTCGAACGGCGACTGCGCGCGCGCGGCCTGCGCACCGTGCACGTGGTGAGTCCGACGATCTGGGCCTGGCGCGCCGGGCGAGTCAAGGGCATTGCGCGCGCGACCGAGCTCATGCTGTGCCTGTTTCCGTTCGAGCCACAGCATTACGCAGGTCGCGCGATCGAGGCACGCTATATCGGCCATCCACTGGCCGATGAATTGGTGCCGGATCTCGACACCGCTGGCGCGCGCGCCGAGCTGGGACTCAAGGGGGACAGCCCGGTGGTCGCGCTCCTGCCTGGATCACGCGGTGGCGAGCTGAAGTATCTGGCCGAGCCGTTCGCGCGCGCCGCCGCCTTGTTGCACCGGCGTGTGCCCGGCGTCCGCTTCGTGACACCCATCGCCAAGCCCTCGCTTGAAGCCGGTCTGCGCGCGGCCATCGCGGCGCATGCGCCGCAGTGCAACTGGACCCTGGTCGAGGGTCAGTCACGCACGGCGATGCGCGCGGCGGATGCGGTGCTGCTTGCCTCGGGCACGGCGACGCTCGAATGCCTGTTGCTGGGGCGACCGATGGTGGCGGCTTATCGCACTTCGGCCCTGACCGCCTGGTTGATGCTGGATTGCGGCCTGCTCAAGACGCCGTACGTGAGCCTGCCCAATCTGCTGTGTGCGACGCCCTGCGTGCGCGAACTGATACAGGACGCCGCCAATCCCGAAGCCCTGGCTGACGAAGTCGAGCAGCTGCTGCGGCAAGACGATCTTCGCCAGCGACAACTGGACGCGTTTGATCAGGTCCGCGTGCAGCTGCGACGCGACGCGGCAACGCAGGCGGTGACGGCGATTGCCGAGCGTCTCGCGGCCGCGCCCATCGCGATGCCGCGCGCATAATTACGGATTCTGTCTCTACGACATTTCCTGTCTCATGCTTTCAGCGACGCGTTCCACCGACGTGGTGGTGATTGGCGCCGGCGTCATCGGCCTTGCCACGGCCATGGAATTGCGCCGCGCTGGCGTACGCGTGACCGTGATTGATCGCGCAGCGGTGGGTCGTGGGAGTGCGTCCTGGGCCGGCGGAGGCATCCTATTTCCACTCGACCCGGACGACGTCGACGCGGCGATGTTGCCGCTGTTGCAGGACAGCCTCGCGCACTACGCGAACTGGTGCGCAGAACTGCACGCGCACAGCAGGGTCGATCCCGAGTATCGCGTCAGTGGCATGCAGGTGTTGCCGCCGGCGGATTCGGAAAAATGGGCGGCGCTGGCCGCAGGATGTGGTGTCAGCGTGCAGCAGGGCCAGGGCGATGCCGGCTTGCTGCTGCGTGAGGTTGCGCAGGTGCGCAGTCCGCGCCTGCTGCGCGCACTGGCCGGTGCGGTGCGTGCGCTCGGGGTCGAGTTGATCGAGCACGAGGAGGTGCTCGGCTTGATGGGTTCAGAGCAGGGCGCCGTTACCGGCGTGCGCGCACGCCGGCGCGATTACGCCGCGCACCGCGTGGTGCTCGCCAGCGGCGCATGGACGCAGGCGCTGCACGCACCGCTGTCGATAGAACCGGTGCGTGGCCAGATGCTGGCGCTGCGCGCGGCGCCGGGCCAGGTCCCGCATATCGTGCTGGCGCAGCGTCAGTACCTGATTCCGCGTGCCGACGGCCTGGTCGTGGTGGGCAGTACCCTGGAGCGCGCGGGCTTTGCGGATATCACGACGACGCAGGGGCGCGACGCGCTGTTGGCCTGCGCGCAGCGTCTGGCGCCCGGTCTGGCCCAGGCTGAAGTGGTGGCGCACTGGTCGGGTTTGCGGCCGGCGCCGCAGGGCGCGGCGCCGCACA
>JBQTJH010000143.1:0-4693 GCA_052387335.1 Panacagrimonas sp.
GCCCTGCCCGCGCAGCGGGCACGGCGCCTGGATATCGTCAACGCGCTCGCGGGGCACTGAAGTGATCGCGCAGATCTTGGCAGTGACCTGGCTCAACCTGCGGGCGATTCCTTCGCGCCTGGGCAGCTCGCTGGTGATCGTGGTGGGCATCGGCGGCGTGGTCGGCGTGCTGATCGCCTTGCTGGCGATGGCCGAAGGTTTCAAGGCGACCCTGGCGTCCACCGGCCGCGCTGATCGCGGCATGATCCTGCGTGCCGGCGCTAACGACGAGCTGGCCAGCATCATGAGCGTGGACACCTGGAACATCGTGCGTGACCTGCCCGAGATCGCGCGCGACGCTGACGGCAAACCCATCGCCATCGCCGAGCGCTACATCCTCACCGATGTGCGCAAGCGTGACGCCGATTCCGGTTCCAATGTGGTGGTGCGTGGGACCACGCCCGATGTGCTGCGGGTGCGGCCGGAGGCGCGCATCATCGCCGGCCGCATGTTCCAGGAAGGCAAGCGCGAGGTAGTGGTGGGTCGCGGTGCGCTGGAGCAGTACAGCGGGCTGGAAATTGGCCAACGCGTCGAGGTGCGCGACGGCGCCTGGCCCATCGTCGGCGTGTTCGACACCGGCGGCGATGTGCACGAATCCGAATTGTGGGTGGACGTGAGCAGCCTGCATCAGGCGCTGCGCTCCACCTTCTACGCCACCATCACCGCGCAGCTGCAGGACGATTCCGACGCCAGCCTGCAAGCGTTCAAGGATCGCATCGCCGCCGACCCGCGACTGAATGTTGGCGTGCAGCGCGAGCCGGATTACTACGCCTCGCGTTCCATCGCGCTGCAGAAATTCATCACCATCCTCGGCTATTCCGTCGCAACCATCATGGCCATCGGTGCCGTGTTCGGCGCGCTCAACACCATGTACGCGGCGGTGTCGGTGCGCACCATGGAGATCGCCACCCTGCGTGCCATCGGCTTTCGCGCCGCGCCGGTGGTGATCTCGGTGCTGATCGAGGCCGTGTTGCTGGCGTTTGTCGGCGCGGTGCTGGGCGCCGCCATCGCCTACTTCGTGTTCAACGGCTATCAGGTGTCGACGCTGAACTTCCAGACCTTCAGCCAGGTGGCGTTCGCGTTTGCGGTGACACCGGCGCTGCTGGTTCAGGGCGTGGGCTGGGCCTGCGCCATCGGCCTGCTCGGCGGATTGTTTCCAGCGCTGCGTGCCGCGCGCATGCCGGTGGCCGAGGCGCTGCGCGCGGGCTGAACCGCAGATCGCGACGGTCGACCCGACCCGTCGGTCGATCTGACCAGCAAGTGCCTGTCGTAGAAAGAATTGTGAACGGCATCACAGTTCAATAAAAACAGCGACAGGTGATCGGACCTGGCTCAGAATCGCGCCACAAGTGTCAATGATGGTCGGAATGCGACCAGTCTTGACCCAGCCGCGCGGCAATTTCGAACGCGGCGTCGGGCTCAGCGGATTTCCGTCTCGGGAGAATTGCCATGCGGTTAAGCCTCAATCGGTTTGGACGCGATGATCGCTCCGGGACTCTGGCTGCCGCCTGCAGCGCCTTCTGTCGTGCAAATCGCCACGAAGTGCTCAGATTCAAGCGCTTGCAATGTGTTGCTGTTGGGTTTTGAAAGCCCAGGAGCGGCGTCGCGATGAGCTGCCACAACAAGCACCGGCGCCAACAAGCCGTGCCACCGCGACGGGCACAATTCTTGAGCAGATGCGGCCATGGCTGAATCTTCTGCCGCCGAAACCACGCTAGAACCGGCGCGCCTGAAGGCCGCGCTGGAGTCCATCGAGCGCGGGCGGGGGCGCTGGCGACCGCGTCTGCGGCTGGCGTTTGAACCGACCCTGGAGCGTGAATTTCTGAAGCACCGCGCCGTGTCGGTGCTGACCCTGCAACGCCTGGCCATCCTGCTCGGCGCGGTGTTGTACGGGGTCTACCTGGTCAACGACGCGCTCAACGCGCAGGTCTATATCGACCCTCTGATCCTGATGACCCTGGCGGTGTTCACCCTGCCCGGCTACACCCTGCTGATCGCCATCAGCTTTGTCAGTGAACCCTGGCGCTACATCTTCAGCGTGGCGCGCATCAGCGCCCTGCTGCACACCAGCGGCCTGCTACTGATCTGCGCGCTCAGCGCCGCAGACAATGAGCGGGGCATGTATGAATTTCTGGTGCTGCAGCTGATCTACGACTTCTTCCTGCTGGGCTTGGTGTGGTCGGAAGCCAATCGACTGGCGCTGCTGACCGTGGTCGCCGCGCCTGCCGTAATGTTCGGCATGGGCCAGTCGCTGCAGGAGGTGTTCAACTACGGTTTCTTCGTCACCGCGACCGCTGCGCTCGGCAGCATTGGCTGCCATCTGCAGGAACGCGCCCAGCGCGCCGCCTGGTTGCGCGGTCAGCTCTTGCTGCAGATGTCGGAACGCGATCCGCTGACCGATCTGTTCAATCACCGCGCGTTCTATTCACGCGGTGACCAGCTGATTCGCCACGCCCGGCGCGAGGGCCATAATGTGGCCCTGCTCGGCGTGGACATCGACTACTTCAAGCGCTTCAACGACGTCTACGGTCATCTGGCCGGCGATGAGTGCCTGCGCCAGGTCGCGCAGATCGTGGCCGATCACGCACGGCGACCGCTGGACCTTGCCGGTCGACTCGGCGGCGAGGAATTCGCGGTGTTTCTGTACGACATCAAGCGCAGCGCCGCGCTGTCACGCGCCGAAGACCTGCGCGAAGCGGTCAAGGCTTTGCAGATCCCGGGCAAGGTGCGCATCACCATCAGCATCGGCGTGGCCACCGCCACGCCGATGGACGCCATCACCATGGAAGGCATGGTGGGCCAGGCCGACGTAGCGCTGTATCGCGCCAAGCATGATCAACGCGACTGCGTGCGCGAATGGTCAGACAGCAAGTCAAAAACCAATCTGCTGCTCATGTCCAGTCCGAGCTGAACGCTCAGCGCAGATACCGCTGCTGCACCGTGGTCGCCAGAAAATCACCCTTGCGCATCGGCACGTCGTAGACCGTCGGCGGTTCTTCCGCGACCAGGCGACTGGCGATGTAGTGATCGTCGAGCAAGTCATCGGTCACCACCCGCAGACTGTTCGCAGCCTGGACCTCGTACAGCGGCAGCTGATCGAGCGCGACATCGAGACGCGCCACCCAGACAAGGATCAACCCCTGTATTTGTACTGCGGTGGCGGGTTCCGTTCGGCGCTCGCGGCGCAGAACCTGCAGCACATGGGCTACACGCAGATCCGACGGCGGCCACGGCCCGCCCTACAGGTGTAGCCCGCACTCGGTCTTGGGCTTGCCCAACCAGCGACCGGCACGTCCTTCCCCCGGCACCGTGCAATGCGTGCAGCCGATGGACGAATACCCGCGGCTCACCAGCGGATGAAACGGCAAGTGATGTTCACGGATATAGGCGTCGCGTTCCTCGCGCGTGACGTCGATCATCGGGTTGAACTTGATCATGCCGCGGCGGATCTCGAACACCGGCAGGGTCGCGCGATGATCGGTCTGCCAGCGCATGAGGCTGGATACCCAGACGTGGAAGTTCGGCTTGATCGCCTCCAGCGGTTCGACCTTGTTGACCGAGCAGCAGAAATCCGGGTCCTTGAGATAGGTCTGCTCGGTCTGGGTGAACTGGTGCTTCCAATCCTCGGCACGCACGTCCTCCACCTTGAGCCGGAACAGGTCCACCAGGTACTGGCGATAGGTCAGCGTCTCCGGAAAGTGATATCCGGTGTCGATGAAGTGAATCACCTGCTCCGGCCGCACCGTGGAAATGATGTGCAGGAAGTAGGCCGAGGTCGCCGCAAACGAGGACGTGACCATGACCTTGCCCGGATCGAAATCCAGGTAGAGCTGCTGCAGGCGGGCGGCGAAGTCCAGCGGCAAGTAGCGCTCGTTGAGCGTCTCGATCTGGGCTTCACTCAGGCCCGCGAAGGTCGCGGTCTTGTCCATGGTCATTTGGCGGCTTCGAGCCCTGGGCTCGATGGGTGAGGTCTTTCAACCGGATGACCAGTGTATGGGGCGTCCTTCCTGCAGCTCAATGCAGGGACCCGGTTTTTCGGCAATCGATATAAGTAAATACTCTCGACGACGCGCCGGACCTCTGGGCCGCAGGGGTCTGCCGTTACAATGCCGACCCTTTTTCGGCTGCTGTTTCAGACCCCTTCATGGACAAAACCTTCGAACCCGCTCCGATTGAAGCCCGCTGGCGCGCGTTCTGGGAGGGCCGGAACTGCTACGCGCCGTCCGGGTCCGGCGAGTGTTACTCCATCATGATTCCGCCGCCGAACGTCACCGGCACGCTGCACATGGGCCACGCGTTCCAGCACACGATCATGGACGCGCTGATCCGCCACGCGCGCATGTCGGGCAAGGACACCCTGTGGCAGCCGGGCACCGACCACGCCGGCATCGCGACGCAGATGGTGGTGGAGCGCAATCTCAAGCTCGAAGGTGTCAATCGCCACGATCTCGGCCGCGAGAAGTTCGTCGACAAGGTCTGGGAGTGGAAGGCGCATTCCGGCGGCATCATCGAGCAGCAGATCAAGCGCCTCGGCAGCAGCGTGGACTGGAGCCGCAACCGCTTCACCATGGACGAGGGCTATTCCAAGTCCGTGATCGAGCACTTCGTGAAGCTCTACGAGGATGGACTGATCTACCGCGGCAAGCGCCTGGTG
>JBQTJH010000144.1:0-4495 GCA_052387335.1 Panacagrimonas sp.
CGCTTGGAATCACCAAGCTTCGCCGGCCGCGCCTTGCCTGGCGGGATTTTGGACTCGCAACGCAGCGACCATTCATATGTCAACAGACCCTAGAGCCACCGAACGGCCAGCGGCGAGCACGGTCTAGTTGTCGAGTATCGACACCTAGCTAGGCGTGCCGTACAGGTTAAAACGCCCGTCGCCAGGGGCAGCGGTGACCGTCAGACTTTATCCATGCACCCGTTGATCGAAACCCACCGCCGTGCCATCGCCGATCTATGCCTCCGTTATGGCGTGCGTCGACTTGAGCTGTTTGGGTCGATCCTGCGCCAGGACTTCGACACTGCGAGGAGCGACGTCGATGTGTTGGTGGAGTACAGGCCAGAGGGCACCCGCAGCTTTGCCGATTTTCTGGATCTCAAGGAAGCGCTTGAACAGCTCTTCGGGCGGCCCGTGGATTTGGTCGAGCCGCATACGATTCGCAATCGGCGTCTGCGCCATTACATCGAGTTGGAAAAATCGCTGATTTATGCGGCCGCGTGATCCCGGGGTGTATCGAGAAGATATCGCGCACTATGCCGCGGCTGCGGTGCGCTTTGCGGCCGGTTACGAGCTGGAGCAGTACCTTACCGATGACAAGACCCGGGCGGCCGTCGAGCGACCCTTGGAGATTGCGCCGGCCGTGGCCCAAGGGATTCCGCACGCTCGGGATATCTTGGGGTTCCGCAACATCCTGGCGCATGGCTATGCGCAAGTAGACCACGCCAAGGTTTACGCCATCGTGATCGCGGATGCGCCCGAACTGTTGCAGGCCGTACGGACCGCGTTGCACCGATTTCCTGATCCGTCTGCCACCGGAACGGAGGAACGACGTAACGCCGTTCGCCGCGCGGTGGGGCGATCCGGGGCTTTCGGCCGGCCACCCCGGCTTCGCTGCGCGGGACCGGGATACTCGTTGACGGCCGCGAACTGGCGTCCACTCACGCGGTCCGAGCTGGATCGCGTGCTACCCTTCGCGCCCCCGAAAACTTCGGAATCTGCTGCCCATGTCGTTGCCGTCCCGCTCGTTTGCCGTCCTCGCGCTCGTGCTGAGCGCCTTTCTGCCCCTAAACAGCCATGCCGAGGTGCTCGACCGCATCGTGGCCGTGGTCAATGACGGCATCGTGCTGCAGAGCGATGTGGATCGGGAAATGGACTACACCCTGCTGCAACTGCGCTCGCGTGACATCGCGCCGCCGGACCCCGCCGTGCTGCGTGGCCAGATCCTGGAAAAGCTGGTGGTGATCCGCATCCAGACCCAGCGCGCCCAGCAGGCCGGCATCCGCGTGGACGACCGCGAACTCAACGAAGTGCTGAGCGGCATCGCCAAGCAGAACAACATGAACCTGGCGCAGTTCGCCGAGGCCATCCGCCAGGACGGCGGCGACTTCCTGGCGATCCGCGAACAGATCCGTGACGAGGTGCTGCTGACCCGTCTGCGCCAGCGCGAGGTAGATTCGCGCGTCGGCATCACCGATCAGGACATCGACCTGTTTCTCGCCGGCCAGCCCGAGGTCGACAATACGGAATATCGTCTGTCGCATCTGCTGATCGCGATTCCCGACGGCGCCACCCCCAAGCAGCGCACCGACGCCAAGGCCGAGGCCGACGACATGCTGGCGCGCCTGAAGAAGGGCGAGGATTTTGCGGCGTTGGCGGTGGCGCACTCGGACGGTCAGCAGGCCTTGCAAGGCGGCGACCTGGATTGGCGCAAGGCCGATGCACTGCCGCTGCTGTTTCTGCAGGCCGCGCGTGCGCTGCAGGTGGGCGAAGTCAGCCCGATCATGGAAACCGCCGGCGGCTACCACATCATTCGTCTGGCCGAGACCCGCGGCGCTGGCGAACGCAAGACCGTGGATGAAACCAAGTCGCGCCACATCCTGATCCAGGCCAACGCGCTGCGCACCGAAGATCAGTCGCGCCTGCAGGCGCGCGAACTACGCGACCGTCTGGTCAATGGCGCCGACTTCGCCAAGCTCGCACCGGAATTTTCCGATGACCCCGGCTCCAAGAGCAGCGGCGGTGATCTGGGCTGGCAACCTCCGGGCGTGTTCGATCCCGAATTCCAGGCGCAGCTCGACGCGCTCAAGCCCGGCGAGATCAGCGCGCCGTTCCGCACCCAGTTCGGCTGGCACATCGCCCAGGTTCTGGAGCGTCGCACGCGCGACATCACCGACCTGACCCGCCGTGCGCGTGCGCGCGGCGCCATCCAGCAGCGCAAGTCGGCTGAGGAATACGACACCTGGCTGCGCCGTCTGCGCGCCGAGGCTTATGTCGAATTCCGCGACGCCCAGGGCAAGGCCGAGAAGGTCGAGAAGGCCGAAGCCGCGTCCTGAGCCAGGGTCTGCCGAGGTGGTCCCACGCATCCTGATCACGCCCGGCGAACCCGCCGGCATCGGCCCCGATCTGCTGCTGAGTCTGGCGCAACAGAATTGGCCGGCCGAACTGGTAGCGGTGTGCGACCCGCAACTCTTGCGCAGTCGCGCGTCCGCGCTCGGATTGCCGATCGCGTTCGAAGACGCGGACCTGACGGCAGAACCCGAAACGCACGAACCCGGCTTTCTCAGTGTGCTGCCGGTGGCGATGGCGGCGCCGTCCGAGCCGGGCAAGCTCGACGTCGCCAACGCGCCCTACGTGCTGGAGACCTTGCGCATCGCGGTGGCGGCCTGTCGTGATCGTAAGGCGCAGGCCCTGGTCACTGGCCCGGTGCAGAAAAGTCTGATCAACCAATCGGGTCAGGACTTCAGCGGCCACACCGAATTCATCGCCGAGCTGACGCGCACCAACACACCCGTGATGATGCTGGTGGCCAATCAGTTGCGCGTGGCTCTGGTCACCACTCACCTGCCCTTGCGCGCGGTGCCGGCGGCCATCACCAAGCGGCGCCTGATGGCAACCCTGCGCGTGCTGCATCGTGACCTCAAGGAAAAATTTGGCTGCGCCAATCCGCGCATCCTGGTCTGTGGTCTCAATCCGCACGCCGGCGAAAGCGGCCACCTGGGACGCGAGGAGATCGAAGTGATCGAGCCGGTGCTCGACGATCTGCGCGACACCGGCATGGATCTGATCGGGCCGCTGCCCGCCGATACTCTATTCGTGCCGACGCATCTGGCCGAGACCGACGCCGTGCTCGCCATGTACCACGACCAGGGTCTGCCGGTGCTCAAGCACGCCGGCTTTGGCGAGGCCGTCAACGTCACGCTCGGCCTGCCCATCATCCGCACCTCGGTGGATCACGGCACCGCACTGGATCTGGCCGGCAGCGGCCGCGCCGACGCGGGCAGCCTGCAGGCCGCGATCGAGATGGCGATTCGCATGGCCCACGGGGGTCGCGCTTGAGATCGGCCGGCGCCGGCCATTCCTCAGCAGCGGGCGCCAAGAAACGCTTCGGCCAGCATTTTCTTCACGACGGCCAGATCATCAGCCGCATCCTGCAGGCGCTCAATCCACAGCCGGAAGATTGCATCGTCGAGATCGGCCCCGGTCGCGGCGCGCTCACCGCGCCGCTGCTGCAGAAGATCGGCACGCTGAAGGTGGTGGAGATTGATCGTGATGTGATAGCACCGCTGCGCGCGGCCTGCGGCAATTCCGCAGGGCTGACCATTCACATGGGCGACGCCCTGGCCTTCGACTTCGCCGCACTCGCCCCGCCCGGCGGCAAGCTCAGGCTGATCGGCAATCTGCCGTACAACATTTCCACGCCGCTGCTGTTTCACCTGCTGCAGCAGTCGCACGCGGTACAGGACATGCTGTTCATGCTGCAGAAGGAAGTGGTGGACCGCATGGCGGCCAGTCCCGGCGACGATGACTACGGTCGCCTGAGCGTGGCGCTGGCGGCGCGCGCGGACGTGTCCTATCTGTTCAAGGTGGGCCCCGGCGCCTTCAACCCGCCGCCGCAGGTGGACTCGGCCATCGTGCGCCTGGTGCCACGCCCACCCGCGTTCGAAATTCTCGATTGGACCATGTTTGATCGCGTGGTCACGCTCGCTTTCGGCCAGCGCCGCAAACAACTCGGCAACAGTCTGCGCCAGCTCGCCAGCGCCGACGATTTTGCCGCCGTCGGCATCTCACTGCAGGAACGCGCAGAGCGCCTGTCAGCAGAGGATTTTGCGCACCTGGCGAATCATCTAGTCAGACGAACGTAGAGCGGGCCGTGCCCGCCGTCACTGTTCATTCCATTTCCAAACACGGCGGCCACGGGCCACCCTACCAACCCGCTACGCGCAGCGCTCGGGTACTTCACCGACTGAGACCGGCGATGAAGACTTCGTCAATCGGGTCGGCGAATACGCTGGTGCGGTACTCATCGGCCTGAGCCGGCGTCACGCATGCCAGCCACAAGGCCAGCACAGCCAAGGACATTCCTGAGATACGGTTCATGACCAGACTCCGGAAGTGGGATAACCACGCTCAAGCTAGTGTGGTGTCCCACTGATTTGTGATGTAAGTCGTTCGATTTTTGCCAGGATCGATTCTG
>JBQTJH010000145.1:0-9351 GCA_052387335.1 Panacagrimonas sp.
GCCGACGATGGAGCCATAGCCCGGCTGCATGTCGTGGGAGTCGAATTCCGAGTGAATTTCCGCCGCAATCTGCCACTCGTATTTGCCGGGTTGCGTTGCACGCATGGCGCGTACATGGGCGTGGGCCGAGACCTCGGCAGCCTTGCGCATCAGCGCGATCTCCGCCGGACGCTTGAACAGGCGCATCTCGTGCAGCGTCGCTTCGAGCGCGACGATCGTGGTGGGCGCGGCAGCGCCGCGGCGCGAGACCTCGCGCAGATGGCGCACCAGACGTGCCACGCGCGCGTCCATCTCCGGGAATTCGCCCAGGGTGTAATGCAAGACCTCGCGGCCAGCGAGCAGCTCGGGCAGCTTGGTGTCGAACTCGTCCAGATTGAATGCCTGGTCGGCGCCATAGGATTTGCGCGCGCCCTCAGGTCCGGCACGACGACCGTCCCAGATTTCGCGCGCCTTGTCCTTGGGGCGCACGAACAGCACGAACTCGCCGTCGCCGCGTCCCGGCACCAGCACCGCAATGGCCTCCGGCTCCGGAAAGCCGCTGAGGTAGGCGAAGTCGCTGTTCTGGCGAAAGCGGTAGTGCGTGTCGCGCGCGCGAATCACCTCATGCGCCGCCGGCACGATGACCACCGCGTTCTTGCCCACGCGACGCATCAGTTCTGCGCGACGCGCGGCGTGTTCCTTGCGCTGGCTGGGATCGAGTTTCATGTTCAGTGCAGGGTGGAAGAAGGATCGTCGACCGACGCGGGTTTGGGCCGCAGTTCCAGAAACAGCAACTGGGCGCCGACGCGGACGTATTCAACCAGCTCGACATAGGCCGCTTCCTCGGCCTCGGTGTCGCTACCGCCCTCGGACCCGGCTTGGGTGAACTGGGTGAAATCACGCAAGGTCTCGCGCGCCTCGTCGGACAGCTTGCGGATGTCGAGCTTGGCGTGACTGGACAGGCCGTAGAGGAAACCGCCGCACCAGGCGGCAAGCGCCTCCACGCGCTGCGGCAGCGGGATGGCATCGCTCGGCAGCAGCGGTTCGAAACTCATGTCGGTGGACATCAGATCGGCGCAGGCCTCGTTGCGTGCCAGACGCAGCTGGCCGCGGCTGTTAGGGTCCAGTGGCTCGCTACCGTCGCGTGCATCTTCCAACAGACGGTCTTCGCTCAGCTGTTCGGGCTCGACGCGACACAGCGCGCCGCAGAGCAGACCGTGGAAATGAGAGGTGGATTCGCTGTAGCCGACATGCTGCAGCAGGACGCTGAGCTCATCGTAGGTGGGGGCTTCTGTCATGCGCCACAGTATATGCGGCCGGTCGGCGACGACCGCACTTGATCAAATGCCGATCATTGGAAAATAAGAAAAAACGTCGCCGCCACCGCCGTGGGTGCCAGCGCGCCCAGCAGCAGTCCCAGCGCGCCGATGGACTGATCACGAAAGCCGTTCTTGAGCAGCGCAACACCCGCTGGATTCGGCGCGTTGGCGATCACGGTCAGACCACCGCCCGCCACCGCGCCGGCCACCAGCATGTAGCGCGCCTGTTCGGACATGCCGTCAATGAGAGACCCGAGATAGGTCAGCGCCGCGTTATCGGTGATGGCGGTCAGCCCGAGCGCGCCGAAGAACAGCGTCAGCGGCGCCAGTCCGGAAATGATCGGTTGCAGCCACCACTGCTGCATGCCGCCCAGCACCACCAAACCGGCCAGGAAAAATCCCACCAGCAGGCCTTCCTTGAGAATCAGCGGACTCTGATAGCGCTGATAGGCCTGGGTGTATCCCAGAAAGAACAGGAACAGACCCAGGAAGATCACCGGGTGGTGGGCAAAGATCACCACACCGGCGAGAAAAGCCAGATGGATCAGACTCACGATGAGCGGAACGCGCGGTCCCTGATCCGGTATTTCCAGCGCCTCGTCGCGTAGATAAGGACGCAGAAAATAGGTCATCACCGTGGCGTTGATGGTCACCGCAATCGCCGCCTTCCAGCCGAAATTCGCCGCCATGAACGCCGTGTCCCAATTCCAGGCCGCCGCGACCATCAGCACCGGTGGTGCGGCGTACGCGGTGAGCGTGCCGCCGATGGAGATATTCACGAACAACACGCCCAGCGCCGCGTACTTGACGCGTTCGGGCATGTCGGGTCGAAAGATCATGGGCGCCAGCATCAGCGCAGCCAGGGTCATGGCTGCGGGTTCGGTAATCAGTGAGCCGACCAGGGGTACCACTGCCAGACCCAGCCAGACCTGAGCCATTTTGGTTGGCAGCGACACCAGACGCGCTGCGTTTTCCATCATGTCACGCACCCACTCCAGGACCGGGCGCGAGGCCGCGACCACCATTACCGTGAACACGAACAGCGGCTCTGTGTAATGCCGAGATTCGGCGTATTCGATCGCGCTGGAGCCGCCGACGATGAAGGCCATCAGCACCAGCAGGATCATCGCCCAGAAGCCGAAGACGACTTCGATCTCGCCGAGTAAATGCAGCAGGCCACCGTGGCGTGGACTGCGATGCGCCAAGCGTTCGAGCAGCTTGGCGGAAAACGTGTGGATCAGCGCAATCGCAAAGACGACGGCCGCCAGGATTTGCAGGCTTGAAGACTCCATCGGATTTCAGCTCTGGACGTTGAAGCGAGAAGAGTAGGGACCGATCTGCTCGCGCAATGTTCAGTTCAGGGCGCGCGTGAGCGCAGGTGCCGGTGCAGCGCCGCGGCGCCGAACAGCACGGCGTAACCCAGAACTATGGAGGCCAGGCCCAGGCTACCAGCCAGCGGCTGGTCGTCCTGCCCGATCAGGCAGATCGCCAGCAGCACCGAACCGATGTGCGCCATGAACACCCATTGCGAGGACCGCCCCAGCGCCTCCAGCGGAGCAATGCGAATACGCTGCCCCAGATAGGGACCAATGGCCAGCAGCAAGGCGGTCAGCGCCGCCAGATTGATCACGCGTACCGGTGACAGCGACCATTTGTCTATCCAGAAGAAGTGCCGCGCTGCGTCCTCAACGCCCAGCGGCCCGGAGTAATGCCGCCAGATAAAGAGCGCAAACGACACCGCCAGCGCGGTGTTGAGCAGGGCGGTGCCCGGCAGATGTTCGCGCCAGCGCTGATCCAGGCCCAGTGCACCTACCCACAAGCCCAGCACCCACAGGAATTGCCATGCGAACAGATCGAAGGCGCCGGTGGCGGACATCGGCAGGTCCAGATTCAGATGCGTGTTGAGCGCGGCGTAGACCGTGCCACGCAGACCAAATTGCGCTGCAATCCAGATCGCCATGCTCAGGCACAGCGGTCCGCGCCAGCCCTGGCAGCTCGCCGCACGCATGACCAGTGGCGTGGCCAGCATGAAGATCACGTACATCGGCAGGATGTCCAGCAACGGCGGCTGATATACCAGCACCGCACTACCGATGATGGCGCGGGTCGGCGACTGCAGATAGAAATCCAACAGATTCTTTGCCGCAGGCCGCTCGTAGGTTTGAGCGATCCAGGCCACCAGCGTAAAGGCGAGAATCAGCAGCGCCAGATGCAGCAGATACAACTGCGCGGCGCGGCGCAGCATCCAGGCGTCGGCCGAACCCTGGCCGGTCTGATGACTCTGACGCGTATAGATGGAACCGGCCAGAAATGCCGACAGAAACACGAAGCCCTCGGCTGCCGACACAAAGCCTAGCGGCTGCCACAGATTGCCCGACCAGACCGTGGGCAAATGCGTCATGGTCATCAGCACCAGCAGCAGGCCGCGCAGCACGTCCAGGGAAGGGTTTCGATTCATTCAGCTATGTTGCCGCTGTAGATGCGCTCTGGGTGCCGGATGGTAATCAATCGACGTCTTTGATGGCGGCCGAGTTTGCGCGGCAGCGCCCCATATAATATGTCCATGCTCCCAGCCGATTTCGTCGCCGCCCTGCGCGCCAGCGCCCCCTACGTGCATGCCCACAACGGGTGTGTGCTGGTGCTTGCCTTTGGCGGCGAAGTGGCGGATCGCGCCGATTTCGAAACCTTCATCTACGACCTGGCGCTGCTGCACAGCCTGGGCGTGAAGCTGGTGCTGGTGCATGGCGCGCGGCCGCAGATTGATCGACAACTGGCGGTGCGTGGTCTAACTGCGCGCTATTCCGGTGAGTTTCGTGTCACCGACCTGGCCGCATTGGAATGCGTGAAGTCTGCGGTCGGCAGCCTGCGCATGGACCTGGAAGCACGCCTGTCCACCTCGCTCGCCAGCACGCCCATGGGCGGCGCTCGCATTCGCGTGGCCAGCGGCAACTGGGTCACTGCGCGCCCGGTGGGCATACGCGATGGCGTGGATTTCCAGCACACCGGCGAAGTGCGGCGTATCGACGTGGACAGCATCCGCGCCGTGCTGGACCAGGACCGCATCGCGCTGATTTCACCGGTGGGATATTCGCCAACCGGCGAAATCTTCAATCTGCGCTCGGCCGACGTCGCCACCGCCATGGCCGTGGCCCTGGGTGCGGACAAGCTCGTGTTCGTCTCCAACTCGGATCCCGATACCTGGAAGCTGGCCGATGACACCGGCGACGCCGGTCAACTGTCTCTAGCCGAAGGCGAGGCCTTGCTGGCCAGCGCCAATGGCGTCGGCGAGCAGGATCGGCGCTACCTGACGGCTGCACTGGCAGCGGGTCGTGGGGGGGTCAAGCGCGTGCATCTGATTGGCGCCGAGGCCGAAGGTGCCTTGCTGCGCGAGCTGTACACGCGCGACGGTGTGGGCCTGATGCTCTACGCCGATGAACATTACGAGGCCGTGCGCGAAGCCAGTATTGAAGACGTGGGCGGCATTCTGGCCCTGATCAAACCCTTAGAAGACGCTGGCGTCCTGGTGCCGCGTTCGCGCGAGCAGCTGGAGCTGGAGATCGGCCTGTTTGACGTGATGGTGCGCGACGGCCTGGTCGTGGCCTGCTGCGCGCTGTTCCCATTCACCCAGAACGACATGGCCGAGTTCTCCTGTGTGGCGGTGCATCCGGACTACCGCCGCTCGGGGCGCGCAGCGGCGCTGCTGGCGCGCGCCGAAGACACTGCCCGCAAGCAGGGCATCAAACGCTTGTTCGCGCTCACCACGCACACACCGCACTGGTTTCTGGAGCACGGCTTCAAGCCGGCACGGATTGAAGACCTGCCGATGCAGCGCCAGCAGATGTACAACTGGCAGCGCAATTCTGCGGTGCTGATCAAGAGGCTGTAGTTGACTCGTTCTCCTTCCCCCGCTTGCGGGGGAAGGAGCAAATTCAAGGAAATCTTTGAAGCCAGTTTCCAGCACCAACGACGATCTCGCCGCCCGCAGCCTGGCGCGTGTCTGGCATCCCTGCACGCAGATGCACGATCACGCGGGCGGCGCAGATGCGCCCATTCCTCTGATCCCCATCGCCAAGGCAGAGGGTGTTTGGCTGGAGGATTACAACGGCCGGCGCTACATCGACGCTGTCAGTTCTTGGTGGACGAATATTTTCGGCCATCGCCATCCGCATATCGTGGCCTCACTCAAGGCGCAGCTCGATACGCTGGATCACGTGATCTTTGCCGGCTTCACCCATGAACCGGCGGTACAGCTGGCGGAACGACTGTGCCGCCTCGCCCCGCCGGGACTCGATCGATGCTTCTTGGTCGATAACGGTTCGGCCGCAGTCGAGGCCGCGCTCAAAATGAGCTTTCATTACTGGCGCAACGTCGGCAAGCCTAAGAAGACACGCTATATCTCGCTGACCGGCGGCTATCACGGCGAAACCCTGGGCGCGCTCGCCGTCGGTCACACCGGGCTGTATCGCGATACTTACGCACCGCTGTTATTGCAGCCCGTCCACGTTGCGTCGCCCGACTGCTATGAACGCAGCGCCGGCGAATCCTGGGAAGACCACACCCGCCGGCGCTTCGCTGACATGGAGATCACGCTGGCGCGGCACGCACAAGAGGTCTGCGCGGTCATCGTCGAACCGCTGGTGCAGTGCGCTGGCGGCATGCGCATGTATCACCCGGTGTACTTGAGTCTGCTGCGCGAGGCCTGTGATCGCCACGGCGTACACCTGATTGCCGATGAGATCGCCGTGGGCTTCGGCCGCACTGGCAAAATGTTTGCCTGCGAGTGGGCACCGCAGAATGTAGGGCCGTCCGGCATCACGCCGGACTTCATGTGCCTGTCCAAGGGACTGACCGGCGGCACCCTGCCGCTGGCCTGCGTGCTGACGCGCGACAGGATTTATCAGGCCTTCTACGCCGAGCATCGCGAAGGGCGTGCCTTTCTGCATTCGCACTCGTATACCGGCAATCCCCTGGCCTGCCGCGCGGCGCTGGCGACCCTGGATGTATTCGAGCAGCAGGACTGGATGGCGCGTGCGCGCCTGCTCGGACAATTCCTGTGGTCGGCAACAGCATCCTTGCGCAGTCATCGTTACGTTGCCGATGTACGTCAACAGGGCCTGATCCTGGCGGTGGAACTGGCCAAGAGCACGCGCACGCGTGAACCGTTCTTGGCAAGTGATCGACGCGGCCTGCGCGCCTATCGCCATGCGCTGAGCTCCCACAAGGATTTCGGCGTGCTGCTGCGACCGCTGGGCGATGTCATCTACTTCATGCCGCCGTACGTGATTGAGCCACGCGAGATCGAGGCCATGGCCAAGATTGCGATTGACGCCATCGACGTCGCAACCGACACCAAACAGTGAACTGCCAGCTTTCGGAAACCGCAGGGCTTCGCGATGAGTGAGTCGCGCGTGTATCTCGACGCGCAGCTGGAAACCGGTGCCAGTGTCGATCTGCCCGAAGGTGCATTTCGTCATTTGATCCAAGTGTTGCGTATGCAGACTGGTGAGCGCTTGGTTGTGTTCAACGGTCGTGGCGGTGAATACGAGGCGCAGTTGACGACGGTGGCCAAGCGTGCGGCGAGTCTGAGCATCGGCGCGTTTCGTACCGTCAAGCGTGAATCACCGCTGCATCTGAGCCTGATCCAGGGCGTCTCCAAGGGTGAGCGCATGGATTACAGCATTCAGAAAGCGGTGGAGCTGGGTGTCACGCGCATCGTTCCGGTGATGACCGAGCGCTGCAATGTCAGCCTGGATCGAGAGCGTCAGGACAAGAAGATGGAACACTGGCGCGGCGTGATGATTTCCGCCTGCGAGCAGAGTGGACGCGCGGTGTTGCCGGAGTTGGCTCCGGTGATGAAGTTCAACGAGTGGCTCGCCAGCGCCACTATCGGCCTGCGCCTGATGCTTGATCCGCTTGGCGCATGCAGTCTGGCGGCGATTGAACTGGACGCGCAGCCGATCAGCCTGGTCATCGGGCCGGAAGGCGGCCTGAGTCCGGATGAATTGAAACTGGGTGCGCTCCGCGGCGCACGTGGCGTGCGGCTGGGGCCGCGCATCCTGCGCACTGAAACTGCCGGCGCGGTCGCGATGTCGGTATTGCAGGCACGGTTTGGTGATCTGACCCTTTGACTTGCAGAAGCCAAGACATGGAACGTACTTCTGGAAAGCTGGTGGTGTTGGCGTTTCTCTGCTCGTTGGGAGCGTGCTCAACGATACCGTCTGGTGCAGGCGGAAAATGGGTTGGATTTACCGAATCCGGCCTAGCCTCCTTTTACGCAGATCAACACCAGAACCGCAAGACTGCAAGTGGTGAGCCTTATCAGCACGGGTCGAAAACGGCAGCCCATAAAAAACTGCCGTTCGGTTCATACGTAAGGGTTACAAACCGCGGCACGGGAAAAAGCGTCGTTGTGAAAATCAATGATCGCGGGCCGTTCGTCAAAGGTCGGATCATTGATCTTTCAAAATCGGCGTTCAGCGCGATTGGCAGCACCTCATCGGGCTTGATCGAGGTGAAAATTGAAGTCGTGAGCTAAGCGGAAAAACGCTACTCCAGCAACAGCCCGAGCCTCTGACCCAGCCACCACAAGGCCAGCAGAGCAACCGCAGCAGAGCCGCCCACGCGCACGCCTGTTCGATAAAAAGCGGTACGTCTGATCGCGAACGCAACTGGAACCGCCAGCAGCACGATCACCAGTTGTCCCAGTTCAACGCCCAGGTTGAAAGCCAGCAGCGACAGCACGCGCAGGTCGGCCGGCAAACCCAGATCGCCCAGCACCGAGGCAAAGCCGAAGCCGTGAATCAGCCCGAACGCGAAGGCCATCAGCCCGCGCGCGCGCATCACCATGGGCCAGATGTTGTTGAGCGCCGCCAGCAGCACGGATGCGGCGATGGCCGATTCCACCTGCCAACCCGGCAGGCTCACCCAGTTCAGCGCGGCCAGGCTCAGCGTGATGGAGTGCGCCAGGGTGAATGCGGTGACCACGCCAAACACATTCCACAGCACCGGCCTCAGATGCGGCTGCGCCTGCCAGCGGCCCTGTTCGTAACGCAGGACGGCAGGCAGTAGTAACGCGAGCAGAAACAGGATGTGGTCGTAGCCGATGACGATGTGCCACACGCCCTGCACGACGTAGTCGCGGAACGTCGCCAGCGCCGATGGCTTGGTCAGCTCAAAACTGCGCGCGGCACTATCCGGGCCAAGCACCGCGGTATGCGTGAAGTCTTTGGCTTCCAGCACCAGCAGTCCGCGATGCGTCGGGTCCACGGCAAACAGCAGGCGGTACTCCACATCCAGTTTGCGCACCGCTGCCGGGCAATCGGCGCGCAGTGCAAACCAGGCATAGCGACCGTCACTGCGCTCGTTGATCAGCAGGTCGGTGAAGTGGAGTGCGCAGTTGCGGCCGTCGGCGCGCAGGCTCAGCGCAGCAGACAGCGTTGCGAACAAGTCAGCTTGCGCCAGACGCAACTCGCCCCAGCTCAGTTCGCGGTTGCGATTGGTATCCAGGTCTGCGATCACCGCCAGATCACGCAGCGCGATCTCCCAATGACCTTCCATCTGCGCACCATCGACGCGCAGGCTGAGGAACGCATCACTCGGCCGATGGGCCTGTGCGCCTAAGGTCCACAGGCATAGCAGCAGTGCGAGCAGACCGCGCATCAGCGCAGCTCCTTCAGACGCGCGTCTTGCAGCCCGGTTTCGGTTAGCCATTGCAGCACGGGCTGCGCGGCCTGCGGATCGCCGGCGGCGCGGGCCGCTGCCAGCAGCAGGCGCGCGTCCCAGGGTTCGCGCTGGATCTGCCAGTTGCGCTGCGCCAGGCGCAGCACCGCGCGCGCATCGTCGCGCATGGCCAGGCGATACCGCACTTCTTCACGCAGATGCAGCGGCTCATCGCGACGATGGGCGGCGGCGAAGCCATCGCGCAGGCGTGCGTCGAGCGCTGCAAACCCCGGATCACTCAGTGCATGCGCAGCCAGCGCGCGGCGCAGCAGCAAGGCATCGACCTCGGTGTCCGCAGGAAGGTTGCTCAGCACCTCGGAGGTTTTGTTTTGAT
>JBQTJH010000146.1:0-8424 GCA_052387335.1 Panacagrimonas sp.
CCATAGGTGTGGTGCCAGGCGCGCACCAAGTGTTCGGCTCGCTTGCACCGCAGGACCCGGCGTTCACGGAATCCACGCCCTACGCCCCCAACTCCCCCTACTCCGCGAGCAAGGCCGCCGCCGATCACTTGGTGCGCGCCTGGCACCACACCTATGGCCTGCCCACACTGACCACGCACTGCTCCAACAACTACGGTCCGTATCAGTTCCCTGAAAAGCTCATCCCGCTGAGCGTGCTGCACGCGCTGGAAAATAAACCGCTACCTCTTTACGGCGACGGTCAGAATCGTCGCGACTGGATTCATGTGCTCGATCACGTTCGTGGCCTGCTCGCTGTGTTGGACCGTGGGCGACCCGGTGAGTGCTACGCCATCGGGGCTGCCAGCGAGCGCAGCAACCTGCATGTGATGCAAGCCATCTGCGCGCTGCTCGACGAGTGGCGCCCGCAGCACGCACCGCACACGCGCCTGATCCAATTTGTGCAGGACCGCCCGGGCCACGACCGCCGCTACGCCATCAATGCCGCCAAGATGCATCACGAACTGGGCTGGTCTGCGTCTGAATCGTTCGAATCCGGTCTGCGCGCCACCATCAGGTGGTATCTCGACAACCCCGACTGGATTGCCGCCGTGCGCGCGCGGAGCGCAACGTGAAGGGGATCGTGCTCGCCGGAGGCTCCGGCACCCGTCTGTACCCGCTGACGCTCGCTGTATCCAAGCAGCTCATGCCGGTGTACGACAAGCCCATGGTGTACTACCCGCTCAGCGCCCTGCTCACGGCCGGTATCCGCGACATTCTGCTGATTTCCACACCGCATGACCTGCCGCGCTTTCGTCAGCTCCTCGGCGACGGCACGCAATGGGGCGTGCAGCTGGACTATGCCGTGCAGCCCGCACCGGATGGCCTGGCGCAGGCGTTCCTGATTGGCGAGCACTTCATCAACGGCGACGCCTGCGCCCTGGTTCTGGGCGACAACCTGTTCTTCGGTCACGGGCTCGGCGTACGTCTGCAGCACGCGGCGCGAAAGACGTCAGGCGCCACCGTCTTTGCCTACCCGGTCAATGATCCGGGGCGTTATGGCGTGGTGAGCTTCGACTCTCAAGGCCGCCCGCTGAGCATTGAAGAAAAGCCCGCGCAGCCCAAAAGCCGCTATGCCGTGACCGGCTTGTACTTCTACGACGCGCAGGTGGTGGACATCGCGCGCAACATCCGGCCTTCTGTGCGCGGCGAACTCGAGATCACGGACATCAACGCGCGCTACCTGGCGGAAGGCACCCTCGACGTGGTTCGGCTTGGACGCGGCGACGCCTGGCTCGATACCGGCACGCATGATTCCTTGATTGAAGCGGCGCATTTCGTGCAGACGCTTGAGAAACGCCAGGGTCTCAAGCTGTGTTGTCCGGAGGAAATCGTCTGGCGTCAAGGTTGGATCGACGATGCGCAACTCGAAGCGCTGGCGCATCCGCTGCTCCACAGCGGTTACGGCCGCTACCTGCTCGGTCTGCTGCAAGATCGCGACGACGCATGAAGGTACTGCCTACTGCGCTACCGGGCGTGCTCATCCTGGAGCCGCGCGTGTTCGCCGACGCGCGCGGATTTTTCATGGAGAGTTACAACCGAACAACCTTTGCCGCCGCCACCGGTATCGAGACGGAATTTGTGCAGGACAATCACTCGCGCTCTGCGCGCGGCGTGCTGCGTGGGCTGCACTACCAGATCCATCAGGCGCAGGGGAAACTGGTGCGCGTGGTGTCGGGCGCGGTTTACGACGTCGCCGTGGACCTGCGTCGTTCCAGTTGGAATTTCGGCCACTGGATCGGCGTGGAACTCTCTGCGGACAACCACCGCCAGCTATGGGTGCCTCCGGGCTTTGCACACGGCTTCCTGGCCCTGAGCGAACAGACCGAGGTGATCTACAAGACCACGGCACTCTACGCCCCTGAGCAAGAACGCAGCCTGGCCTGGAACGATCCGGACTTAGGTATTCACTGGCCGTTGCCCGCCGACCTGCCCGCGCCGCTGCTGTCGCCAAAGGACCTCGCCGCCCTGCGTTTGCGCGACGCCGAGGTCTATCCGTAATGCGTCCGTGCATTTTGCTCACCGGTGCCAGCGGTCAGCTCGGCACTGAATTAAGAACTTCACTCGCGGTATTGGGGGAGGTCGTGGCGCCGACGCGCGCGCAGCTGGATCTGCGCGAGCCTGCCGCCGCTCTGGCTGCGATGGAGGATCTTGCGCCTGAGATTGTGGTTAACGCGGCGGCGTACACCGATGTCGAAGCCGCTGAAAACGACGAAGCCACCGTGCGTAGGATCAACGCGCTCACGCCCGCTCTGCTGGCTGACGCATGCCGAGCGCGCGGCGCGCTGTGGGTGCAGTTCTCCACCGATTTTGTGTTCGACGGACGGGCCGGCCGCGCTTACCGCGAAACGGATGCTGTGAATCCGCAGTCCGTCTATGGCCGCAGCAAGGCCGAGTGCGAGTCTCTGATCCGCGCCAGCGGCGTGCGTCACCTGATCCTGCGCAGTGCCTGGCTCTACAGCGGCCGCGGTTCGCGGGACTTTGTTCGTACCTTGCTGCGCCTGGCCAATACGCAAGAACGACTACGCGTCGTCTGCGACCAGATCGGCAGCCCCACGCCCTGTCATGAACTGGCTTCGGCCACCGCGCAGCTGATTGCCGCCGTGAGGCCCCACGCGTCGTGCGCGGAAACCCTGCACGTGACCTGCGCGGGCGCAGTATCCCGCGATACGTTCGCTCGCCACATCGTTCGTGGCGGCGCACACCGCGGCCTATGCCTGGACCGTCCTGTTGACCCCATCCTCAGCCGAGACTGGCCCAGCCGCGCCGCGCGGCCTGAACACGCGGCGCTCGATTGCACCCAGTTGGCCGAGCGCTATGGCGTGAATCTCCCGCGTTGGGACACGGCACTGGAGGCCACGCTCGATCACTTGCGTGAAGAGACCTGATTCGCGCCCTCTCGGCCGCTCCGCCGCGGTGTGTTTCAGCGCGGGGTAACGTCGCTTGATTTCGTCATTCTGAGCTGCGCGGGGAATCGGCTTGCCGAACCGGGTGCCCCGTCAGAAGAACAATGCGCGACGACCTCTCCTACGCGATCGCTGCACTCGGGGTAACGCGTGTGAATGCCATTTGAGGCACCACTGACGGCGCCTACGGCGCCGCGGTTCGCAGCAGTAGATTGGGCGAACCCGTTCCCGCACTCTGCACCCTGCCCGGCGTTGCACCGCTGACGATCATCCCCGCCACCACGTCAGACGGCGCACCCTGCGCCAGCAGCAGGGCCACCGCGCCGGCGACATGCGGCGCGGCCATCGATGTGCCGTTCAGAGTGTTGGCTGCCGTGTCTCCCGTATGCCACGCACTGATCACACCTACTCCCGGTGCAAACAGGTCTACGCAGGTGCCGGAGTTGGAAAAGCTGGCACGACGATCCTGCGCGTCACTGGCGGCAACGGTCAGCGCCTCCGGCACGCGGTTGGGCGAACCGCCGCAGGCGTTCGCGTTATCGTTGCCGGCGGAAGTCACCATCACCACGCCGCTTCGGATCGCAGCGCGTACGGCGTCGTCTAGCGCGGTAGACGCGCTCCCGCCCAGGCTCAGATTGGCCACCGCGGGCTTGACGTGGTTGTTGGCGACCCACTCCACACCCGCGATCACGCCAGAGTTCGGGCCACTGCCATCGCAGCCCAGGACGCGGATGGCATGGACTCTCGCTTTCTTGGCCACGCCGTACTGCGTACCCACCGCGGTGCCGGAGACGTGGGTGCCATGCCCGTTGCAATCAGCGAAATTGTTGGGGTCTGTGCTGCCGCCGCCTAACGGCGAAAGCGTGCCCAACAGCGGTATCGGCAGAGTCAATGGCCCGCTGCTGGCTACGAAATTGCGTCCGCCCCCTATGCGTCCGGTAAATTCCGCGTGCGTCGTACGAATACCGGTATCAATCACGTACACATTGGCGCCGGCCCCTGCGCCATCGGGATAGGTGTAGCTCCCATTCACCGGCAGAGCCGACTGGTCGACACGATCCAGCCCCCAGGGCGGGTTGGCTTGAACGGCGCCCGCGCTCAGCCATTGATCCTGTTCCACGTAAGCCACCGACCGATTCGCCGCCAGCAACCGCGCTGACAGGGCATCGATCTGCATCACCACCGCATTGATGATCGGTAGTGAACCCAGCACCTGGCCACCGACACGGCTCAGCGCCTGGGCAGCGAGTCCATTTAGAGGCGTGGCGCTGGGCTTGAACACCACAATGTACTGGCCGTCGATGCCGTGCCCCGCCGGCGCGGGTATCACGCGGCCTGCCGCAGGCAAGCTTGCCAAGGGCAGCGCCCGCACGCCGAGGTTGCTCGCCTGAGCAACCGATGCGACCGTCATCAGCATCGCTGCACAAGACAGCGCGCCTACCCAATTCTTGATGTTCATCGACCTTCCTCCCACTGTCATACCCTCGTACCGTTCAGACTCTAATCGCGCGATGCGCCGCCGGATAGCTGCCGAACGTGTCAGGTGCTACGTCGCTCAGGCCAATTTGGAGGCGTCGACCTTCTTGTCTCTCAATAGCTGCCATGCTGAGGTGCGCCACCAGGCAAGTGCAGCGACGTCTCATGATTTAGGTGGGTACAGCGCGCAAAACAACCCGTTTCAACGCCGGCCATTTTCCCACTGGAGTTGGCGCGCAGCACATTTGATCGCATCTAATTCCCGAAACCCCACCCCAAGCCGCCCATGAAACAACTCCTTCACGTTGGCTGCGGCCCCAAGCGCAAAAACCAGACGACGCGCGGCTTCAACCATCCGGACTGGACAGAAATCCGCCTAGATATCGACCCCGCCGTCAGACCCGATGTCACCGGCACCATGACCGACATGCGTTCAGTAGCCAGCGGGAGCGTGGACGCGGTGTTCTCCAGTCACAACATCGAGCATCTGTACCCGCACGAGGTGCCGGTGGCGCTGGCGGAATTCCTGCGTGTGTTGCGCGATGACGGCTTTGCGGTGATCACCTGCCCGGACCTGCAAAGCGTGTGCAAGCTGGTGGCCGAGGATCGATTGACAGAAGCTGCGTACGTTTCGCCGGCAGGTCCGATCACGCCGCTGGACATTCTCTATGGCCACCGCCCGCCCATGGCAAGCGGCAATCTGTTTATGGCGCACCGCTGCGGCTTTACGCAGCGTGTGCTGTCCGGCACTTTGCAGTCGGCAGGGTTCGCGAGCGTGGCCACAATAGCCAGATCACAGCACTTCGACCTGTGGGCGCTGGCGAGCAAGCGTCCGCGTGACGAGGCTCAGATGCGTGCGCTGGCACAATTGCATTTTCGTCCGTGACGATCAACTGCTCACCGCTGATGTCACATAGCGCCGTCGCCTTGCAGCGCCGCATATTGAACATGTATCTGGATCTTCAGGCCGCGCGCGAAGTCACTTCGCGCTTGATCTGAGCGGCAGCGATTTCCGCATGGCGCAACTCGTAGGCGGCTTCCAGGTTGAGCCAGGCCTAGGCATCGCCGCCGAAATTGCGCGCGTACCGCAGGCCAGTGTCGGCGCTGATTGGGCGACGCCCTCGCGCAATAATCCGATAACGCAACGTATTAGACGACAACGCCTTACGGCAGCAGACGCTGCATGGTTCAAGCCAAGCGCGCCCGGGGCTCCATCTGGAGTTCGATTTCTGCACGGCTACCGAATCAAGCGATGCTTGATAATGCGTGCCCATCCCTGACGCCTACAGAGCCACGCCCTGCAACTGATGAAGATCTTGTTCATTCATCAAAATTTTCCCGGTCAGTTCAAGTTTCTGGCCCCCGCGCTGGTACAGCGCGGTCATACGGTGCTGGCCATGACCCTGCAGAAGACGCAGATGCAGGAGTGGCAGGGTGTAAGAATCGTGCCATACACCACCACGCGTGGGAGCGCCCAGGTCATACATCCCTGGGCGGCGGACTTCGAGACCAAAGTCATCCGTGGTGAGGCTTGCTTCCGTGCGGCGCTGGCGCTTAAGGGCCAGGGCTTCTCGCCAGACGTGATCGTGGCGCATCCGGGCTGGGGTGAAAGCCTCTTCCTAAAGGACGTGTGGCCGCAGGCGCGTCTAGGTCTGTATTGCGAGTTCTATTACCACCCGCAGGGCGCGGACGTGGGCTTCGATCCCGAGTTCCCCGCCCGCGATCCTGGCGAAAACTGTCGCCTGCGGCTGAAGAACCTCAACAACCTGCTTCACTTCGAAAACGGTGACGCCGGCATAAGCCCGACGCACTGGCAAGCCAGCACTTTCCCCGAATCGTTTCGCTCGCGGATCACCGTCGTTCACGACGGCATTGACACCGACACCGTGGCACCCAACCCACATGTAAATCTGACCTTGAATGGCACGCTCCAATTGAGCCGGGCAGACGAGATCATCACCTTCGTCAATCGCAACCTGGAGCCCTACCGGGGGTACCACATCTTCATGCGCGCACTTCCGGAAATTTTGCGTCGGCGGCCTCGCGCTCGTGTGTTAATCGTAGGTGCTGACGGTGTCAGCTATGGCACACACCCACCGGAAGGCCAGAAATGGAGGGATATATTTGTTCGCGAGGTGCGGACGCAGATCACCGAGGAGCAGTGGGCGCGCGTCCATTTCCTGGGTCAGGTGCCCTACGGCGTATTTACGTCACTGCTGCAGCTATCCACCGTGCACGTGTATCTGACCTATCCGTTCGTGTTGAGCTGGAGCTTGCTGGAAGCTATGAGTGCCGGCTGCGCCGTGGTAGCCAGCAATACGCTGCCGCTGCATGAGGCCATAGAAGACGGCGTCACTGGTCGATTAATCGACTTCTTTGACCTAGCCGGACTCTCCCACAGTGTTTGCGAGTTGCTCACCGACCCGGGCCTGCGGCAACGTTTGGGATCGCAGGCGCGCACCTTTGCCCGCAGCCGCTACGACCTCAAAACGGTATGTTTACCGAAGCAATTGTCTTGGGTGGAAGGCTTGGCGTAGTGATCCACGGGACAATCAGCATCGTGGCCCGTTTACTTCTACATTCCTCCCAGCCGTTTGATCAATGTCCGTTTCCCAGCTTGATAGGCGGTGATGCTCGGAGCGAGCATGGCATCAATTGTTGTGGCGTCCGTCACCACCTGACCGTCCTTGACGAGGTTGCGCCCTAGTTTCGTCAATACCGCCTTCATTTCATCGAGCCAAACGCCTTCGGGCTTCTTTGCCAGGTCAAAGCTTAAAAGCATCCACTCGGTATCGTTAACTGCGGTGGCAGTTCCGGCTCGCGGCAGACACGCGAAACGATATGGCGCCCCCATCAGGGCGGCCTGCGCCAGCGCCGTATTGACAGCCCGGGCATTTCGTTTATGTGCCTCCGGGTCAGACATCAGCGGCAGTGTCCATCCAGCGTGGGTCATCATGGCCAAGGCCTGCATCACCCCGTTTTTTTGCGCTGGGTCGGCGTGGCTATCCATCAATTCGCCTGCCGTGAGCCCCGTGTCTCCAGCAGAGCTCAGTCGTGTCCATAGCCCGCTGTAAAAACTGGCTGATCCGTTGAGTTCTACCGTTCCGCCCTTGATTTGCCAAGGCTTTCCTTCTTCAGGTGTTGCCTGCGCGGGGTTGGCGACCAGCCGTACCTGACGCAGTGCCTGATGGTGTACCGACGCCCAAGGGCGCTTGTGTCCCTTGACGTACAGGTCACGCCGGAAGCTTTGATTCAGAGCGTAATCGCGCATCTGCTCTTTGAGGATCGTGCCGCTACTCTGATTGACCCAGGCACGTATGACCTCGGGCAAGGCGTTGTCAAACGCCTCCGGCAACGTCGCTGTACCCAGATAGCTCAGTTTGACCGCGGCCAGGTCGTCCATCATTCGGCTCACAAACACGGGTTGCCAAAATTGGTTGTTGTACTCCTGGACCAGGTAGGCCGGGTCCAGCCCTTTCATGCCGTCCAACCGCTGCTTGAGATTGGGAAGCTGGGTGAATACCCCCGCATTGAGTTCCTGCAACTTGCCCATGCTGGCCTGGGCCGCGGCCAGCGCCTCATTCCCAGGCTTACTACGCTGTTCCAATAGGACCAGGTGCTGAAACGGTGCCGCGCTCAACCACCCCGGATAGGTGTTGTAGCTGTTGTAAAACAAACCGCCAGGCTTCAGGCACTGTCCTATTAGCCTAAATAATCCCTCTTTCACAGCCGGCGCAATCCACGTCGTGATGCCATGACAGATCGCGTAGTCAAAAAACCCAAGCGATGAGTGGTCATTTGCGAGAGCGACGAAATCCCCCTCAATAAATCGCACATTCTTGAGGCCGCACTGCTGCGCCAACTCGGTGGCGTGGGCGATGTGCTCCGGCAGGAAATCCAGCCCCACGAACTCGCTATCTGGATGGGCGGCCGCAGCAAGGATCAGGTTCAAGCCCTGACCGCA
>JBQTJH010000147.1:0-11392 GCA_052387335.1 Panacagrimonas sp.
TTTGGCCGCAACCCGAAGGGGCGGGGCCGCTTTTGCGCATCGCTGCGTTAGTCGCTCCTCATGTACTTCAAGTACACCTCGTCGCTCCTTCCTTGCGCTGCGCAAAAGCGACCTCCGCCGCAGCGACTATTCATATGTCAACAGACCCTAAGCGCAAGCGCACAAGGACAGGCTTCGATGGGTTTTGAAATTCACATGTACATGGCCGTGGCCAAAGCCAACACCGCGAGCGGTTACACCAGCGGCGAATGCCATCCAGCGCTGGTGTTCCTGCGTCAGCCCGAGGGCAGCGAACATGATCTGTCTGCGGCCGAGCGAGTCTTGCTCGAAGCCGGCTGGGACGAGGTCGACTTCACCAAGGCCGGCACCTTGCCCAAGGACGCCCAGCAAGACATGACCGAACCGTTCGGCTCGCGCTATCGCAGCGCGGTGGAACTGGGGCAGGCGCTGCTGATCTACGACACGGTGGTCAAACCCGCGCCGCGCGCGGCAAATTCCTGAGCACGACCCACCCCAGGCAGGCCGCGTCGCGCCGCTACAGTCGTCCTAAATGTCGCGCCACGGCGAGCCAGGCGCCGGTCAATCCCAGTAGCGCACCGGCGCCCAGCACCGCGAGCAGGACCTGCGGTGCCGGGCCCTGCACCGCGAATGCGCCTTCGTAGAGCTGCACCAGGTTCTGCACCGGCTGGGCCAAGGCATAGCGCGCGACGTAGAGCGCAATGATCGCGACCACGCCGCCGGACAAGCCGTACCAGAAGCCGGCGTACAGAAAGGGCCGGCGGATGAAACTATTGGGCGCGCCCACCAGTTTCATCACGCTGATTTCGTCGCGGCGCGCTTCAATGTCCAGGCGAATGGTGTTGCCCATTGCCAGCACCGCGGCCAGCCCCAGGGCAATGGCCAGCATCAGCGCCAGACGCGAAGCCACCGCCAGCGCTGCTGCGATGCGCGCGCTCCAGCCGCTGTCGAGCTGCACCTGTTCCACTTCCGCGCGTGTGCGCAATTCGGCGGCAAAACTTTCCATGCCGGCGGTGTCCAGTTCCGGTTTGGGCGTGAGTGCAATCGACGCCGGCAGCGGGTTGTCCTGCAGTGCGTCGAGCACCGCGTCCAGATCCGTACGTTCGCGAAAATTCCTCAGCGCCTGCTCACGCGAGGTGTAGACCGCGCGCTCCACCGTGGCCTGCTGCGCCAGGCTGCTGGCCAGCGCGTTGCCCTCGTCGGCGCTGACCGCGTCACGCAGGAACACGGTGATGCTGCGTGTCTGATTCAGTCCGCCGGCGGCTGCGCGCAGATTCTCCACCAACAGTTGCAGGCCCGCAGGCAAGGCCAAGGTGATGCCGATGACCAGCGCGGTCAGCAAGGTCGCCACCGGCGCGCGCCACTGCCGGCCGAACGACGCAACGCAGACACGCGCGTGCTCTGACAGGTAACGGCGCATAAAGCTGGGACGCGTGAAGCCGGTGCTCATGTATCCAGCTCCATGCGCGAAGCGGCCTGCGCCGCGTTGTCGGCGACCTGGCCATTTTCCAGATGAATCATGCGATGGCCCAGACGCTGGATCAGATCAATGGCGTGCGTCGCGATCAGCAGACTCACGCCGGCTTCGTTGAAGCGTTCGAATAGGCGCATCACATCCAACGCCGTGCGCGGGTCCAGATTGCCGGTGGGTTCGTCGGCCAGAATCAGCTGCGGCCGCGCGACGATGGCGCGTGCAATGCCAACGCGCTGCTGTTCGCCGCCAGAGAGCCGCATCGGCAGGAATTTTTCGCGGCCGAGCAGGCCGACGGCGTCGAGTGCGGCACGCACGCGGCGCGCGATATCGGTATGCGCCAGACCACGGATCACCAGCGGCAGGGCCACGTTGTCGAACACGCTGCGATCGTGCAGCAACTGAAAGTCCTGGAAGATCAGGCCAAGCTCACGCCGATGCGCGGGAATCTTGCCGCTGCGGACCTCGGCCAGGTTGCGGCCATTCATCAAGACCTGGCCGGTGGTGGCACGCATCTGCAAGGCGGCCAGGCGCAGCACCGTGGACTTGCCGACGCCGCTGGGGCCGGTGAGAAACAGCATCTCGCCGCGTTCCAGGGTGAAGCTCATGCCCTTGAGCACGTCGGCGCCGCCGGGATAACGACAGCCGACCTCGCGAAATTCCAGCATGGACTCGGACAGCTTGGGCTCGTTGCGCATGCGAAATTACTCGCCTATTCGCCGATCAATGCTGCGGCGTAGGCCGCGGCATCGAAGGGCTGAAGATCATCGATCGCTTCACCCAGGCCGATGAAACGCACCGGCAAGGACAGGCGCTTGGCGATGGCCAGCAGAATGCCGCCTTTGGCAGTGCCATCCAGCTTGGTGATGCTGATGCCGGTCAGGCCGATGGCCTCGTGAAACTGCACGGCCTGATTCAGTGCGTTCTGGCCGGTGGTGGCGTCCACCACCAGCATGACTTCATGCGGCGCGTAGGCATCGTGCTTCTGCACCACGCGCTTGATCTTGCGCAGCTCGTCCATCAAATGACTCTGCGTGTGCAGGCGACCGGCGGTGTCGGCGATCACCACGTCGATGCCGCGCGCCTTGGCCGACTGCACCGCGTCAAAAATCACGCTGGCGGAATCTGCGCCCTCGCCCTGACTCAGGATCGGCACACCGGCGCGCTCCGACCAGGTGGTGAGCTGCTGCACCGCCGCGGCACGAAACGTATCGCCGGCGGCCAACAACACGGTCTTGCCTTCGGCCTTGAAGCGCGCTGCCATCTTGCCGATGGTGGTGGTCTTGCCGACGCCGTTGACGCCCGCGACAAACAAAATATAGGGCTTGATGAAGGGTGGAATCTGCAGGGGTTGCGACACCGGATTGAGCAATTCCACCAGCGCGGTTTTCAGTTCGGCGCGCAGCTGCTTTTCGTTCTTGATGCGACCCAGGTTGATACCGATACGCAGGCGCTCGACCAGCCACTCGGTGACATCGATACCGGTATCGGCCATCAGCAGACGGGTCTCGAAATCTTCCAGTGCATCGGGGCTGAGCTTTTCCGCGGCGAAGAAACTACCGATATCGCGCGTCAGAAATGAATCGCCCTTGTTGAGACGCGAGCGAAACTTGTTCAGCAGATTCTGCGAGTCGGACATGATCAGGGGCTGGTCAGGGGAACCGGCGCGCCCAGGGGCACTTCCGGCATCGGCTCAGTGTAAAGAACCGCCGCAGCGCCCATCAGCCAGACGCGATGCCCGTCGCGCTCCACCGCACGGATCGTGGTGCGTTCGGTGCGGCCCGGCAGGGGCGGCAACACCGGTGCATCGGGTTCGGTCACCGGGTAGCGAAACAGGCGGTAGAAGGTGCGCACGCGCTGTTCGCTCAAGGTGCCCAGCCACACCGGTACCAGACCTTCGTCGCTGGCCACGCGCACGCCGGAATCCCAGACGCGCACCAGGCGCTGTCGTTCGCCGTCGATGCGTCGACGCAGACTCAAGCGCGGATGCATGCCCGCATGCACCTGCGGCAGCACCGGCAGTTCGCTGATCAGCGTGGTCTGAGTCAACCAGCGCAAAGTGTCGGTGGGTCGCAGCGGCGGCAGGGTGCGCCAGCCGGCGGCGCGCAGCTCGGCTTCGATCACCGCTTCCGAGGCGGCCCACTGGAAGTCGAAGGGACGCAGCCCGCGCCCGCGTGCGTCGATGCGCGCCAGCGGCAGCTCGCTCCAGCCCTGGTCCCACCACAGGTCCAGCGGCATTTCGCGCGCGGTGGTTTCAGGCGCCGGTGTCGGCGGTTGATGGGCTGCGCGGTCTACGCCCCAGCTCATGCTGGCGGCGAGCAGGAAGGCGGCTGCCACCGGCAGCGAAAAGCTGGCGGCGAACAGGCGTTCTGGTCGGTGCTGGCGATAGCCCAAGGTCAGCGCGGCAATCCACAGCAGGCCCATCACCACGGCAAAACTGTTGAGGCTGATCCATTCCTGCGCCAGCACCAGGCGCGACAGACTGATCAGCAAGACCAGGGCAATGGCCATGCCGTAGGCCAGCATGCGCACCTGCTGCGGTCGCCAGGTTGCGATCAGCACGGCGGCGAAGCCATAGATGATCGTAGGCATGGCCAGGTCGCGCAGCGGTACGGTCGCGCCATTGGCATGGCCGAAGAACATCGCTGGCGGCGGCAGTAGCGGAGCCAAGCTCAGCAATGCGGTCAGCAGCACGCCAAAGACCAGCGCCGCAATCCAGTGCGCAGCGGCATGCAAGCGCCGTCGCCACAGCAGCGCCGCCAGCACCGCCACCGCGGTGCTGCCGTACACCGGCCACTGGCCCAGGCGCGCGATGGCGCCCGCGACCGCAGTGCCCCAGGGCGTGGACAGGTCGGACAGGGTCTGGTGAATCAGGGCGTCCATTGCGCCGGGATATACGCGCCAGCCGGCGCCGCCGAAGCTGAGCAGCCAGATCGCGCCGCTGGCCAGCAACAGACTGCCGACGGCCAGCAGCGCGGGTGTTTCCGGTTGCGACGGATCTGCCAGACCTGGGCCGAAACGACCCAGGTGCCGATGCCGCCGGCTCCAGTCCAGGATCCGCGTGACCCACTGTTCGGCGTAGCGGTTGAACAGGGCGATGGCCGCGCGCACCGCCCATACGCCCAGAATCAGCAGCACGATGCTCAGCACCAGCAACCCGGCCAGGCGCGTTGCGACTTCCGCGGCCAGACCCAGCGAAGCGCCGAACAGCACGCCGGGAATCAGGTACACCAGCGCCCAGCCAACCGCCGCGACGAAATCCACGGTCAGGAACAGCCACACCGACATGCTCGACGCGCCCGCCAGCGCCGGGGTGATCGAACGTACCGGGCCCAGGAAGCGCGCCAGCATCACGCCCTTGCCGCCGTGCCGGGCAAAGAAGCTGCGGCCGCCAGCGATCAAGTCCGGGTAGCGCCGCAGCAGGCGGGATTCGAACAAGGCCTCGCCGTAGCGTCGGCCCAGCGCAAAGCTGATGGCGTCGCCCGTCAGCGCGCCGACCGCTGCGATCAGCGCGGTCGGCCACAGCTCCAGCGAGCCCAGCGCCACCAGCGCGCCCATGCCGAACAGCACGATGGCCGCTGGCACGAACGCGCCGACCAGAAACAGCGCGTCGGTGAGCGACACGAAGAACAGCAGCACCAGCGATTCACGCGGATGCGCGCCGATCCAGGCGAGCAGGGCTTGCGCGTGTTCTAGCACTCGGCGATCAGCGCCCGGCGATCAGCGCGAAGGCTGCGCGCGCAGCCTCCACCGTCTGCTGCACGTCGCGCGCGCCGGGCCTGGCCGAGACGAAGCCGGCCGCGGAGGCCGACGGCGCTAGATACACGCCGCGCTCCAGCATCAGGTGAAAGAAGCGCTTGAAGCGTTCGATGTCGCTGCGACCCACATCATCGAGCCCGCGAATCGGCCCGCGACCGAAATACAGCCCGAACATGCTGCCGACCTGGGTGGTGGTGAAGGCGATGCCGTGGGCGTCGGCCGCCTGCTGCAAGCCCTGGCACAGCGCGCGCGTGCTGGTTTCGAGTTGCGCGTAGATCGCCGCGTCATCCAGCGCACGCAGCAAGGCCAGGCCGGCTGACATCGCCAGCGGATTCCCGCTCAAGGTTCCGGCCTGATACACCGGGCCGAGCGGCGCCAGTTTCTGCATCACCTCGCGGCGTCCGCCGAACGCGCCCACCGGCAGACCGCCGCCGATGATTTTTCCCAGGGTGATCAGATCCGGTGCGATGCCGTACAGGCCCGCCGCGCCGCGCGTACCGACGCGAAAGCCGGTCATGACCTCATCGAAAATCAACAGCGCGCCGAATTCGTCGCACAGCGCGCGCAGACCGTTCAGGAATCCCGGCGCGGGCGGCACGCAATTCATGTTGCCGGCCACCGGCTCCACGATGACGCAGGCGATCGAAGCGGGATTCGCCTGGAACAGTGCGCGCGTCGACTCCAGATCGTTGTAGGTCGCGGTGAGTGTGAGCTTGGCCAGTTCTGCCGGCACGCCGGGCGAAGTCGGCACGCCGAAGGTGAGCAGGCCGGACCCGGCCTTGACCAGCAGCGAATCGCCGTGACCGTGATAGCAGCCCTCAAATTTCAAAATCTGATCGCGGCCGGTGAAGCCGCGCGCCAGACGCAGCGCCGACATGGTCGCCTCGGTGCCGCTCGAACACAGCCTGACCATATCCAGATGCGGCACCCGTGCGCACAGCAGCTCGGCCATCTCGATCTCGGCCTCGGTCGGCGCGCCGTAGCTCATGCCGATCGCGGCCTGCCGGGTCACGGCCTCGATCACCGCCGGATGCTGATGGCCCAGAATCATCGGCCCCCAGGAGCCGACGTAGTCGATATAGGCCTTGCCGTCGGCGTCGTAGATGTAGGCGCCCTGTGCACGCTCGATGAAGCGCGGCGTGCCGCCCACCGATTTGAACGCACGCACCGGCGAATTGACGCCGCCGGGAATGTGCTGCTGCGCGCGTTCGAATAAGTATTCAGATCGGGACTGTTCGGATCGGGTCATGGCGCGCGTCGAGGATGTCGTGAGGCCGGATTGGAGATTCTACGGAGCGTCGGTGGCGCTGACAGGGCGCGTGTGTAGCAGCCAGCCAATGAACAGCGCGATCCGCATCACTCCATTCCAGTTCATCGGCGGATTCAGGTGAAGACGCGTGCGTAGCCGCGTGCGGCGGCTTCGACATCGGAAGTGCCGAACACAGCTTCGACCGCAGCGATCAGGTCGGCGCCCGCGTCGATGATCGGCACGGCGTTTTCGGCGGTGATGCCGCCAATGGCGCAGATCGGCAGGCTGGTGTGGATGCGCGCTTCGCGCAGCAGTTCCAGGCTCGCGCGTCGCGCATTGGGCTTGGTGCGCGAAGGATAGAACGCGCCGAAGGCCAGGTAGTCGGCGCCGCCTTCGCTGGCGGCGCGGGCGCGTTCGAGCGAGTCCTGGCAGGTGATGCCGATGATGCGCTCGGGCCCCAATCGCAGCCGCGCCTCGCTCAGCGGTGCGTCGTCCAGGCCCAGATGCACGCCGTGAGCCTGCACCTCGACGGCCAGTTCCACGTCGTCGTTGATGATCAATTTCGCGTTGTGGCGCGCGCACAGCGCCACCAGCGCGCGCGCCGATTCCAGCCGGCGCGCCGTGTCGCGGGATTTGTCGCGATACTGGATCAGGCGCGCGCCGCCGCGCAGCGCCGCGCTCACGTCCTGCAGCAGGCGCGCCGGCTGCAGACACAGGTCGGTCGGGGTGATGGCGTAGAGACCACGCAAGAGGGCGTAGGCCATGGCGATCAGCGGCGATAGGGAATACGACGACCCTGCCCGACGGCGCGGGACTGTGCCAGCGCGGCCTGGGTCCAGCGCTGGCCTTGGGCAATGGCATCGGCCATGGACGCACCGGCTGCCAGCTGTGCCGCGATGGCCGCGGCCAGGGTGCAGCCGGCGCCATGAAAGTTTTCGGGCAGCCGCGGCCAGGTGTAGCGCTGCGGTGGACCATTGGCGCGGTACCAGGTGTTGAGCACCGGGTCGTCGGGTTCATCGCCGCCGGTGATCAACACATGACCGCAGCCACGGGCGAGCAGGGCGTCGGCACAGTTCGCCAAGGTGTCGGCCGTCGGTGCCAGACGTCGCGCTTCGGCCGCGTTCGGCGTCATCAGGCTCACATGCGGCAGCAGATCATTCAGTAGCGCCGCCTGTAGCGTCTCGGCCACCAGGTTGGACCCGCCGCCCGCTCGCAACACCGGGTCCAGCACCGCGGGCACGCGCAGCCGGTCGAGCAGGGACGCGATCACCGCGACCTGGCTGGCGTCGCCAAGGAGGCCGATCTTGACCGCGGCGATCCGGCAATCCTGTTCCAGCAGCGCCAGCTGCTCAGCCAGGATCCCGGCATCCACCGCGATCACCCGCCGCACGTTGCGGCTGTCCTGTACGGTCAGGGTGGTGATCAGGCTCAGGGCATGGCCGTCCTGGGCGGCGACCGCCTCGATATCGGCGTGAATACCCGCGCCGCCCACCGGGTCGTGGCCGGACAGACACAGTACGGTGGGGAGGCGACTCGGCATGGGCGGGCGGTCTCTGAGCTTCTAGCGTCTGCAGGGTACGAAATGCCTTGACAGACGCCCAATTCGTTCTTGTGCAGTGCAGCAGTACGGCAGTCTTATACACAAAAATCATCACAGGGGCGCCGCAGGCCCGTGGCTGCTTCATTTAACTGAAAGAATGCCGTAGTAATTACATAAGGATATGTTTTGAAAGAGTAAAACGGGCATGGATAGAAACTGGCCGCGGGGCAGAAACGCAAGGTTCGCCCGTCACTTAGGGTCGCAGCGCCAGGGTTTTTAACAGGCTTATCCACAGTTTCTGGGGGCTCATTCGTCTTTTCTATTATCGCCATGAGCTTGCAGCCGATATTTAATGTAATTACGAGCTATGCACTCGCGTTTGGAGCGCTCCGTACCGAGCAGGCCGAGTCGGTGGCGGGAGCTGAGTTTGTCGCAATGGACGTGTCGCAAGGCACTAAATTGACTGAGATTGTTGGTTTGGTTTGGTTTGGTTTGGTTCGGTGCCAGCGCGACCCCCGACCGTTGTGGGTAATCAATGCCAGCGGTCACGCGGCCAAGCTGAACGCGTTCAAGCTGCAGGGGATTTGCTTCAGGTGACGACTCGGCGACCCAAACCGGTCAGTCGGTCCACCAGCCATAGCCCCAGCACCGAGGCCCCGAGCAGCGGCATCACGACGCACAGCGCCGCGCCGGTGGCGAGCGCCCAGCGCGGCAGACGGATTTCCGCGCGCAGCGGTGCGCCCAGCTTTCCGCGCGGTCGGCGCAGCCACCAGGACAGGAATCCCGTCGCGCTGATCCACACCAGCGCCAGCGCGAACACGGTGTTGAACCACTGGTTGGCACGCCCGAAGAACGTGCCCTCGTGCAGATCCACGCCCACCGACACCGCGCGCGGAATCGGCGGGTAGTCGTCCCAGGTCGTCTTCACCAGCACCGCGCCGCTGCCGCGATCCAGCGCGAGCTGGGTTTCCAGCGCGGCGCGCGGCAGGCGGTTGCGCAGGCTCAAGGCGGAACCGGGCTTGCCGTCGAGCTTGATCTCGATGTCACCGCTCACGCCGGCATCGCGCGCGCGACGCAGCGCCTCGTCGAGCGTGAGGGTCGTCGCGGCCGACTCCGGGTTGCTGCGTGCCCGCATCGCCGCGCCGAATGGCGACGGCTGCCCGATGGCGTTCTGCAGCGGTTTGAGCACGTTGTTGCCCCAGAATTCCGTCCACGGCAGCGCGCTGACCAGAAACACCAGCAGCAAGGCGGAGAACAGCACGGCAACGCTCGCGTGCAGATCGCGCACCAGCACCCGCGTACCCTCGCGGGTGCGCGGGATCAGCGCGGCGAGCAGGCCGCGATCGCGAGGCCACCAGAGATAGAGGCCGGTCAGCACCATCACCACCGCCCAGCAGGCACCGAGTTCCAGCAGCCATGAGCCGGCGTCGCCCAGCGGCCAGCCGCCGTGAATCTTGCGGCTCCAGCCCGGCATCCAGCTCCAGCCGGGCAGCTCGCCCAGTACCTCGCCCGAGTACGGATTCACGAACACCGGGAAGGGCAGCGCGTCGCTCTCGCCGTGATGGCCACCGAACATCACCTGCGTCGCACGATGCGCGTCGTGAGGAACGATCAGCGCGGTCGCTTGCGCATGGGGGTGCGCGGCCTGTGCCGCCGCCGCCTGCGCGTCCAGGCTGGCGCGCTGCGCCTGCGGCTCCACGAACCGCAATTCCGGATGCGCCCAGTCCGCCCATTCGTCGTGCCACAGGTACAAGGTGCCGGTGATGCTTTGCAGCAGCACGAACGGAATCACCAGGAACGCGGCATAGAAATGCCAGCGCCATAGCCGGCGATAGAGGCGGCCGTCGGGGGTCGTCTCCTGCGTGTTCGATGCGAGGTCGGGACGGGTGCTCATCATCAGAACGTTCCGCGGAATTCAGCAACGAAGGTGCGCTGCGGGTAGGGATGGAATTCGTAGTAGGCCTCGTCGGTCAGGTTCGACACGCCGACGCCGAATTCGTAGCGCTCGCGCCAGGTGTAGCCCACGCGCGTGTCCACCGTGGTGAACGCAGACGCGCAGCCGAAGCGCTGGCAGCCGCCGTCGTCGCTGTTGTCGATCTCGGCGTAGTTGTCGCCGGTGTGCAGCGCGGCGAGGTTCGCGTTCCAGCCCGGCAGGAAGCGCCAGTTGGCGACGAGGTTGGCGCGCACGTCCGGAATGCGCACCCAGTCCTTGCCCTCCGACGCGGGGTTGCGCGAGTTCTGCTTGATCTCCGAATCCACCAGCGAGAGGTTGGCCTCCACGTCCACGTTCGGCAGCCACTCGCGCACGCTGTAGACGAATTCCACGCCCTGCGTCAGCACGCGATCCACGTTCTGGATGTTGGTGATGTTCGGGGTCACGTTGACGTTGGTCTGGAAGTGGATGGTGTCGTCGATGTCGTCGCGGAACAGCGAGACGCGCAGCTTGTGCTTCTCCGCGTAGACCTTCTCCCACGCGATCTCCTGCGACAGCGCGTCCTCCGGCTTGAGGTCGGGATCGTTGTTCTGGATGGTGGCCACCGGCAGTCCGTTGACCGTGGTGGTGCCGATGGAGCCCTGGAACAGTTCCGACACCGTGGGATACCGCACGCCACGGCCGATCGAATAGCGCAGCGTGTAGGCCGCAGGCGCGTAGGCGATGGAGAGCTTCGGCGAAGCGTCTTCCTCTTCGCGATCGGCGTAGCGCAGGCCGTCCGGGTTGTTGGCGTTGGCGCGCAGGCCGTCGAGCGCTTCCCAGCGTTCCAGGCGCAGGCCCGCGGTGGCCGACCAGTGCGGTGCGAACCTCCACACGTCCTGCGCGTACAGCGCCTGGATCACCGTTGCGCCCTCGGCGTCTTCCAGCAAGGTGCCGCGCCCACCGCGCTTCCAGTCGCTGGCCGAGTAGCGTTCCTGATCCAGCTCGTAGCGCGAGCGGTAGTAGCCGACCGTGAACGCGTGCGCCAGATCCTCGCGCCCATACGTGCCCTGCACGTCCAGATTCCACCAGCCCTTGCCCGAGCCGCCATCGGTGATCGTGCCGGCCAGCAGGTTCTCGCTGGCGCCGGAGCCGGTGGGCACGTTGGAACGCAGCTCGTCCTCGCCGATGTCGTACAGCGACACCACGGTCGAGACATTCCAGCCGCTGTCGCGCTGGGTGCGCGCGGTGAGCGCCGTCATCAGGTGCTCCTCGATGCCTTCCTGCGGTCCGAAGGAACTGTCGGCCACGGTGTAGACCTGGTTGTCGAAGCGGATCGTGCCGCGCGTCACCGTGTTGCCGCCGGCATCGCGCAGAAAGCTGATGCCGTCGCGTCCGTAGTCGTTGCGCCAGAAACCGATCTGGCCATCGGCGCGGAACGCG
>JBQTJH010000148.1:0-5820 GCA_052387335.1 Panacagrimonas sp.
CCCGGCGCTTCGCGCCGACCTCTCCCAGAGGGAGAGGTAAGCACTGTGGCCGGGCGAACGCAATCAGCCGATCTTCACCACGTAGCGACCCTGCACATTGCTGGCCATCAGCTCGTGGCAAGCGGTGGGAACCTCGTCCAGTGAAATCGTGCGGCGCACAATCAGGTCCAGATTTTTCGGCTTCCACGCTCCGGCCAGCTTGTTCCAGACGTCTAACCGCCAGGCGCGCGGCACTTCCACCGAATTGATCCCCAGCAGCGAGACACCGCGCAGGATGAAGGGCATGACGGTGGTGTTGAGTTCAAAACTCTGAGCCAGGCCGATGCTGGCGATGTTGCCCCACTGGCGGATGTTGCGCGTCAGGCCGGCCAGGGTTTCGCCGCCCAAATTGTCAATGGCGCCGCCGAAGCGCGCCGCTTCCAGCGGCTTCTTGCCCAGATCCAGCGTGCTGCGATCCTCGACCGAATCGGCGCCGAGCTTGCGCAAGTAATCCTCTGCCGCTGCCTTTTTGCCGGTGAGCGCCATCACCTCAAAGCCCGCCGACTTGAGCAACTGGATGGCGATGGAGCCGACGCCACCGGTGGGGCCGGTGACCACGATGGGCCCCAGGTCCGGGGTCTGATGATTTTCCAGCATGCGCTTGAGGCCGAGCGCCGCGGTGAAGCCGGCAGTGCCCAGGGCCATGGCCTCGAACAGCGAAAGTCCCTTGGGCAGCGGCACCACCGCCGACGCCGGCACGCGCGCCATCTGCGCCAGCCCGCCGTCCAGCAACTCGCCCAGATTGCAGCCGGTGACCAGCACTTCCTGTCCGGGTGTGTAGGCCGGATCGCTGCTGGATTCGACCACGCCGGATAGATCGATACCCGCCACGCGCGGCATGGCGCGCATGATCCGGCTCTTGCCCGTCACGGCCAGCGCGTCCTTGAAATTGAGGCAGGAATACGCCACGCGAATCACCACCTCGCCCGCGGTCAGATCATCGAGGCGCAGATTCTCGAACTTCGACAGCAGGGCTTTTTCGACCTGGTGTACGCGCAGGGCACGGAATGTGGTCATGGCGGTGTCGGATTTTGGAAATGGGCGGCAACTGTAGGCAGGGCTGGACACGATGTCACTTGGCATTCACCCGTACGCCGCGGGCGTGCACACTGACACCATGCAATACACCCGTAATCCCCCGCTCGAAGACGGCAGCCTGCTGCCCGACCCCATCGCCCAGCTCGAACTCTGGCTCGCCGACGCGCGGAGGGTCGGCATGCTCGAACCCGGCGCCATGATGCTGGCCACGGTCGACGCTCAAGCTCAGCCATCGGCGCGCGTGGTCCTGCTCAAGGGCTTTCACGATGGCGGCCTGTGCTTCTACACCCGCTACGACGGCCGCAAGGGTGTGGAGCTGAGTCAAAACCCGCGCGCCGCCGCCACGTTCTGGTGGGACCAGCTGGAACGACAGGTGCGCTTGGAAGGTCAGGTGCAGCCGCTGCCGCGCGAACTCACGCGGCGTTATTTTGAAAGTCGACCGCGTGAATCCCAGCTTGGAGCGCTGACCTCACGCCAATCGCAGGTCGTCGCCACGCGCGCCGAACTCGACGCGCGCCTGGCCGCCAACACCGCGCGCCTGGAGGGTCAGCCGGTGCCGCTGCCGAACGAATGGGGCGGCTATGTGCTGCGGCCACAGCGCATCGAGTTCTGGCAGGGGCGGCTGGGGCGCCTGCACGATCGCTTGCGCTATCGGCGTGAGGCTGAGGCCTGGATCGTGGAGCGTCTGGAGCCCTGAGGTCAGCTAGGGCCGCCGTAAATACGGATCAGCGCGGTGCGCGCCGATGTTCCAGCACCGGGAAGCCGGCGCGCAGCGTCTCTTGCTGCTGAAGGTCGGCGTCGGCCAGCACCACTTCCGGTGCGTCACCGGCGCCGGCCAGCACCTCTCCCCAGGGGCCGACGATCATCGAATGTCCCCAGGTGCCGCGACCACCGGGATGCGTGCCGCATTGTCCGGGCGCGATCACATAGCTCAGGTTCTCCACCGCGCGTGCACGCAACAGGATGTCCCAGTGCGCGGCGCCGGTACGCGCCGTGAACGCTGCGGGGACACACAGCCATTGCGCGCCCAGCGTCGCCAGCTCGCGATACAGCTCGGGGAAGCGCAGGTCGTAGCACACGGACAAGCCGACGCGGCCGACGGCGGTGTCGACCACCACCGGCTTCCAGATGCCGGGCGCGATGCTGGCGGATTCGCGATAGCGCTCGCTGCGTCCCTCGCGCGGCACATCCACGTCGAACAGATGGATCTTGTCGTAGCGCGCCGCGCGCGCACCCTGTGCGTCGTAGACCAGACAGGCCGCGCTAACCCTGCGCGCGTCGTCCGGCACCGCGATGGGCACCGTGCCGGCAATCAGCCAGATGCCGTGGCGCTGCGCGGCCAAAGCGAGAAAATCCTGAATCCGCCCGCTGCCGTCGGCTTCGGCGTGAGCGAGCTTGCCGGCTTCGCGTGCGCCCATGAACGCGAAATTCTCCGGAAGTGCGGCAAGGCGCGCGCCCTGCGCGGCGGCCTGCTCGATCAAGCGCGCGGCCTGCGCCAGGTTGGCGCCGACGTCATCACCGGTGTTCATCTGCAGCGCAGCGGCTTTGATCTGCGACATCAGCTGCCTCCTCTTGGACCCGCGGCTGGGCTCGGTGTTGGGCTCGGCGCGCGGTCGGGTGCCGGCGTTTCTCCACGCACGACCTGCGGATCGTCCCAGCTCCCGGTCAGGTGATAACTCAACTGGCCGACCTGATCCAGCGGCTGCTCCAGCACTTCCTGCGCGATCAGCGCCAGCACGCCGGCCGCCGGCCCGCCGATCAATAGCGCGCCGAGCGTGACGCCGGCCGAGACATCCGGATACACCGTCACGCGCTGATCGTAATCGCGCGCAGCGAGTCCTACGTTACCGCGAACCTCCATGCGCAGCGAGGGCGCCTTGATGTCGAGGTTGTCGGTGCTGGCCACGCCGTCGGCCATGGCGAACTGGCCGGAGATCTGGTCAAAGCCCAGGCCATCTGACAGCACGTCGCCGAAGTCCAGGCTCAAGCGTCGCGGCAAGGCCCAGAAGTTGATCAGTCCCAGCACGCGACCCGCGCCGGGCTCCACCGCGCGCAGGGTGCCCTTGTCCAGATCGAGCTTGAGCTCGCCCCGGCCCAGCGCCCAGCGAATTCCGCGCGTTGCGCTGTCGGCCTGTTCGGGCCAGCGCAGCGCCGCGTCGAAGCGACTGCGCTTGGCGCTCAGATTGGGCGCATAGCCCATGGCCGACAGCAGTTGATCGACCGCGTCGCTTTCGATGCTCAGCTGCAGATCAGCGGATGAACGCTCGGCACGACGACGCCATTCGCCGCGTGCGCTGATCTTGCCGCCGCTGCCAGTGGTCTGCAGAACTTCGAGGCGCTGGCCCTCGGCGATGCGCGCGGTGCGCAGGTCCAGGCGACCCAACTCGGCCGCACCGGCGCGCAGGTCTTCCACGATCAGATCCAGGCGCGGCAACTGCCCCGGATGCAGCGGTGGTTTTTGATCGTCCTGCGGCTTGACCGGTTCGGTTTCACTGACGCGTCGACGCGCCGCCAGTTGCAGCCGCGGGAAACGCCCGGTGAGCACGCCGCCATCGTCGGTGTTGCGGAATACCAGTTCTCCCTGCGCGCCATTGCCCGACACGCGCGCGGCCCAGCCCGCCGCCGCCGGTGCGTGCGTCAGACGCACGCCCTCCACCATCTGCCCGCCCATCCACAGATGGCCGACATTCAAATCGGCGTGCAGCGCCAATGGCGTGCCCACCGCCGCGTCGGTGGCCGGCGCTGTACCCGCGGGGCTGCGTACGGCTTCCAGCCAGCGCAGCGGGTCGAGATCAGCCACCGTGCCGCTGATGAACACCCCGTCGTCGTCTGCATGCGGCGGCATGCCAGCGCCGGCGCGCACGCGCGCACGTTGCAGCAACAGCGCATTGCCGGCGTCGCGCGTGAACGCCATCTCCAGACCCATGCGCTCGGGCATCTCGACCGCGATGCGCAGCGGAAACGCCGGGTCGGAACCGAATTCCAGGTCCAGTGGCCACAGCGCTTCGGCGTTCTTGTCCATCGGCGGTGGCAGGCTGGAACTGAGCCCCTGCAGATTCGAGCTCAGGCGCAAGCGCCCAGAATCAGGCCCGCTCAAGGCCAGCCGCGCCTCGCCACGCGTACGTCCCTGCAAGTGCGTGCGCAGGAATCCTGGCAGCAAGGCGCTGACGCCGGTGCCGGCAGGATCGGGAATAAATTCGAACTGTCCGAGCAGATGTTGCACGCCTGCGTCGTCGGTACGAATCGAGGCGCTGACCGGCGACGCATACATCTGCGCCTGCAGGTCTTGCGCGCTCAGGCTGCGGTTGTCGAACCACAGATCGCCGCGCGCATCGACAATGGGCTCGGGCACACCCTTGATGTTGAGCTGCACGCCACGCAGATGCGCCGTGCCCTGCACCTGGGTGTCACGCACCGAATTCAAGGGAATATCCAGTGCCACCTCGACCACGGCATCGCCGCTGGCGGTGGTGCGGTTGAGGAGAGCGGCCACGCGCGGTGCCAGCGGCGATGCCGCCAGAAATTCGTAGAAGCGCGCAGCGTCACCCTGGGCCTCGCCGGTGATGCGCAAGCGCGGATCGCGGAAGTCCTCGATCAGCGCCTGCATCTTTTCCACACGCGTGCCCGACAAGCGTCCGGCGTCGCCGCGTATGGCCAGACGACTGCCGCGGAATTCCAGATGCGCCGCCGCCTTTTCCACTCTGGGCCAATCCGGTGCGAAGGCCAGCGTGGCATTGCTGGCGTCGATATCCAGCTCGAAGCTGCCGGGCTTGTCGACGAAGGGAAAATCCAGCAGGTCACCGTCGATGTGCAGGCGACCCGTGGGCGAGCGGCCCGCGACGACGGCGCGGTCCAGCCAGTTGCGCAGGTTCTGGTTCCAGAACACCGGCATGTAGGGCTTGAAGCGCGTCACGTCGGCGGCGGAGAAGCGCGCATCAAGTTTGAGCGTGGGAGAGCGTTCTGCAGCGTCGGGCAGCAACAGCGCGAACTCGCCCTCGCCCTGGCTACCGTCGAGCTGCCAGCCGAAGCGCGGCGTGCGCACGTCCCAGCCTTTGTCGGTGCGGCTCCAGCTCAGCTCGCCGCTGATGGATTCAAAACCCAGGCTCTGCGCAAATACTTTGGGATAGCTCAGCGCAAACGGCGCGTCGCGCAGCGCCAGACGTCCGCCGCTCTCGGTGGCCGAGAGTTCACCCGATAGGCCTTCAAAGCCCGGCAGATCGCGCGAACTGCTCAGACCGATCTGATCGAGGTCGGCGCGCAGGCTGTAGCGCGGTCCCTGCTCGGTCGGGTTCCAGCGCAGCACCAGCCCGCGTAGCGCACCGGTGGCGCGCTGCAGCCGCGCGGCGGGTTGGCGCGCGTGGTGATTCGGCAGCAAGGCCATCCACGGCGCCAGATCCGACAGGTTCAGATAACTGGCCTGCGCCTCGAAATCCGCGGGGCTGCTGTCCTGCGCACGCACATAGCGCAGCCGCGCCTGCGCCGCTGGCCAGGGGCCCTGCACACCGCCCAACTCCAGGCGGGTTACGTCCAGCACCCAGCCGCTGACCTCGGGCGTCAGTCGCGCCGCCAGATCGATGTCGCGCAGGATCGCCTCGTCCTGACCACGTCGCCCGACCACGGCGCCTGCATCCAGACGCAGGTCGATCACGCCGATGCTGCCAGCCTTGAGCACGCCTTCCAGATTCAACTCGGTTTCGCGAAAGCCAACGCGGGCGTCGTCGGCCAGACGCGCCTGTAACCAAG